>JBILWD010000312.1:0-4299 GCA_044370095.1 Opitutaceae bacterium
AGGGTCGTGAGGACGAGCGCGTCATCGATCTCGACGTTCGCGTCCATCGCGGCTCGCTTGATGGCGGCGTCGGCGGTGCGGAGCGCGGTGGTGGTGGCGGCGTCGCGGGCCTTCATTGCGACAATAATGTCGGCACGGAGGGTCTCGTAGGCGGGAGAGGGCATGCCGCACATTCCGGGCGTGCCCTCCGCGGGGCAACCGTGATTTGCTCCCCAGGATGACTCCCCTGCCCTCCCGCAACATCCTTGGTGGGCCCCTGCGGCCGTGTTCCACGCGGCCGATGACCGGCTATTTCCGCAACGGGCGCTGCGACACGTGTGCCCAAGACACGGGGTGCCACACCGTGTGCGTCGAGGTGAGCGCGGCATTTTTGGCCGCCAGCCGGGAGCGGGGCAACGACCTGTCGACCCCGCGGCCGGAGTACGATTTCCCGGGGCTGGTGCCCGGTGACCGCTGGTGCGTGTGCGCGACGCGTTGGCTGGAGCTGATCGAGGCGGGCGTGGCGGCGCCGATCGTGCCCGGGGCGACCCACGAACGGACCTTGGAACTGATCCCTTTGGAGGTGCTGCAGCGGCACGCCACGGCGTGAGCGCCGCGATGCCCCTGTATTCGGACACCTTTTCGACCGCCGCGGGCCCGTTTTCTGTGGCGGTTGACGCCACGGGTGCCGTGGTCGGGGCGGTCTTTGGGGACGCGGTGGCGCTAAGCAGGCGGCTGGCGGGTGAGACGGCGATCCCGGACCCGGGGCGCTGCGCGGCGGCTCGGCGGGAGGTGCAGGCCTATTTGGCGGGGGAAAGGCGGGATTTTACCGTGCGGGTGGGGGCGCGGGGCACGCCGTTCCAGGAGCGCGTCTGGGCGGCTTTGCAGGCCATTCCGCGGGGGGAGACGGTCAGTTATGGGGAGTTGGCGGCGCGGGTGGGCCGGCCGGGGGCGGCGCGGGCGGTGGGGGGCGCGAATGGACGGAATCCGGTGTGCCTGCTGGTGCCTTGCCACCGGGTGATCGCGGCGGATGGGGGGCTGCACGGCTATGCGTTTGGCGCCGCCACCAAACGCTGGCTGCTGGAGCTCGAGGGGGTACCGGCGGGGCCGCGGTGACGGGGCGGGACGGAAGCCCGCCTTGGTGAGGCGCCTTGGTAAGGGGACAGGCAAGCGCACGGTGCGTTGGTGACGATCCAAATGGAAGGATCGGATGCCGAGGCGCTGGTGGGACACGCCGCCCGGGACCTCGGCGCCCACCGGACAGAGACGCCCAATCCACCTCAACACGTGCACCCTGCACTCGCCTGATCCCTTTGGGATCGGCTGCGTGGGGGACAGAGCGGAAGCGCTGGCTTCTGGATTAGGAGGGCTTTACCCCGGCGCGCAAAGGGCGCGGCTCGGGGGCCTGACCGACGGCGGCGTGCCGTCTAAAAATGGTGCTCAGGAAGGGACTCGAACCCTTACGCCTTACGGCACACGCCCCTCAAACGTGTGTGTCTACCAATTCCACCACCTGAGCAAAAACTGAAGGAAGGCGGACTAAGAGGGATCGAAATAGCCGTGTCCAGCACCGAAATGGCCGCAGGCCGCGGAAACCGACCGGCCAGCCTCCGCGCGCCTCAGAAACGCTGGCGGGCGGCGAGACCCTGGGCGAGCGCCGCAGCGAAGAAGGGGCCGCGGTAGATCATCCCGGTGTAGACCTGGACCAGCGTGGCGCCCGCATCGAGCTTCTCGGCGGCGCCGGTGATGTCGGTGATCCCGCCGACCCCGATGAGGGGCAGCCGGCCCTCGGTGGCGCGTGCGACGTAGCCGATGATCTCGGTGGAGCGCCGACGGAGCGGGGCGCCGCTGAGCCCGCCCGCCTCGCCCACGGCGGCGAACGGGCCGGGCCGCGCGATCGTCGTGTTGGTGGCGATGAGGCCGTCGAGGCGGAATTCGGCGACCACCGCGAGGACGGCGTCGATCTGGGGCCAGGAGAGGTCGGGGGAAATCTTGAGCAGGACCGGCACCGGGCGCCGGCCGGCGGCGGGGCGCTCGCGGTTGGCTGAGGTGATGGTCTGGAGCAGTTCCCGGAGCCGGCTCTCGTCCTGCAGCTGGCGCAGGTTGGGCGTGTTGGGGCTGGAGACGTTGAGCACGACGTAGTCGGCCCAGTCGGCGAGCAGGCGGAAGCTGGCGAGGTAGTCGGCGGTGGCCTCCTCGAGGGGGGTGACCTTGGATTTGCCGAGGTTGATGCCGAGGGGAATGGCGCGGCAGCCGGGGCCGGGTTGGCGGGCGAGGCGGGCGGCCATCGCGGTGGCGCCGCCGTTGTTGAAGCCCATCCGGTTGATGACGGCCTCCTCGGCGGGATAGCGGAACATCCGCGGCCGGGGGTTGCCCGGCTGGGCGTGGGCGGTGACCGTGCCGACCTCGACGTGACCGAAGCCGAGGGCGGCGGCGGCGGGCCAGGCCCGGGCGTCCTTGTCGAAGCCGGCGGCGAGGCCGACGGCGTTGGGGAACGTGAGGCCGAAGGCGTGGACCGGGCGCTGGACGCGGGCGAGCCGCTCGTGATGGGCGGCGAGGAGGCGGCAGAGGGGCGTGAGGTGGCCGAGGGCGGCCATCGCGTTCACGCCGAGCTCGTGCGCGTGCTCCGAATCGCGGCGGAAGAGCGCCGGCCGCACCAGCTTTTCATAGAGGCTGCCCATTCGCCCAACGTGGGCCCAAAGCGGCGGCCTTGGCAAGGCGCCGAGTGGCAGAACTCCCTTTTTTTGAAGTGGTTCCGCAGCCGGCCCGGACCTGAAGCGACCGCAAGAAACAGCGCTCAATTTTGCTTGTTTTTTGAATCTCAGGAAGCACGCTGCGCGAAAATTTCATCTGCCCCTTTTCTTCCATGGCCAAAGCAATCAAACCGCTCGAATGGTGCGTCGTCCGCCTCGGCGAGGATCACAACTGGTGGGTCGCCGAGACCAGCGACCCCGTGCGCTGGGACGTCGATGGCCTAAGCATCGTCGACCCGCGGCAGGTCCAGCACCTAGTCGAATTGGTGGAACCGCTCCGGGATTACGGCTTCAATCAGGACATCTTCGAGGCGGCGTTCATCCCATTCCGCATCGACAAAGATTTGGGTAGCGGGAAGGTCCGCCTTCGGCGGATGAAGGAATCGCTGTTCGAATCCGAGGATAAGCTCTTCGCGTTGCCGGATATCCTCGATGAGGAGAATGGCCCCTACGCCGACCTGCTGGATCACCTCACTCGCTGCCGGGTGAAGATGCTCAACGACCTGTTCAAGTTTGAGACCAAGCTGTCGGTCGACGAGGTCGAGGACGAGATCCGCGAGGATCAGAACAGCAGCTTCATCCAAGGCAAGGCGGTGCACGTCTTCGAGGAGCTCGGCGGCATCTTAGACTATATGCCGGCGGGGTATGACCCAGACGAGGAAGGCCCGGCCAAGGGCGAGGGCGACGAGGCGGACGACGAGGACCTGCCGGAGCTCGACGCCGAGGAGGAGGAAAAGCTCAAGAACGACGACTCGCTGAAGTGGGACGAGGACGAGGAGCCCGAGGAGGGCGAAGAGGGCAAGAAGAAGGAGGGCGAGGAGGACGAGGATGAGGATGAAGAGGAGAAGAGCGGGGACTCCGCCGACGACGAGGAGAAGCCGAAGTCCCGTTCGCGGAAGCGCTGAACGGGGTCCCGCCGGCGCACCGTCGCCGGCGGCCCCGGGCCGGGCCGCCCCGCGATGGCGCGCAGCCTGTGAGTTTTGGGCCCGTGGCGCGCTTGCACCGGGCAGCCGCGCCGATTTGCTCCGCCGCGATGCCTGAACCCTCAACCGCCCGCCGACCTTGGCCGCTGAAATGGATCGTGGTTGCGATCCTCGCGGTGGTGGTCCCGTACACGTGGCTGACGCTGTCTTACCGCAAGCCCGGGCCGGCATTCCAGCCTTACGAGGACCTGCGCCGGCAGGCGAATGTGAAGCGGCTCCTGGCGGCGGGCTATCAGCGTATTCCCCTCACCGCGCAAAGGCCGGCAGACCGGCCGGCGGTGCCCGGTGGGGCGGAGGCGCGGAGCGTCCCCGGCGGGCTGCCCGCGGATCTCGTGGAAACGCTGGTCGAGCCCCTGCCCTTGGCGGAGGAGATCCTGACCGTGCGGGCGGCCCCGGCGGTCGCGCGGCTACTCCCCTACACCATTGAACTGACCTGCCGGCTGGCGTCCGATCAGTTCACCATTGAACTGACCTGCCGGCTGGCGTCCGATCAGGAGCAACTAGCGGGAGGGGACCTGTACGTGCGTGGGAACCAGCTGGTGCTCGCACCGCGGTTCGAGCGCGTGAGCGGTGCGCTGCAGACT
>JBILWD010000075.1:0-12852 GCA_044370095.1 Opitutaceae bacterium
AGGTGGGCCGGAGGCGGTGCGTCGGCTGCGGTTGGCGGATCCGTGGGGCGGGCTGGTCGTGACCAACGTCGCCCGCTTCCCGCTGCCGCCGCCGGACTTCGGCCCGGGCCCGGCGGCCGACGACGTGAACCTCGTCCATCACGCGGGCACCGCCGTGATCGTCGCCGGGCCGGGCGGCACCCTGAAGGCGCGGGTGGCCTATCCGGCCTCGACTGGACCGGCGTCGGCCGCACCCTGACGCGATGGCGCGGATCTATCTTTTTCCCGGACAGGGCTCGCAGCGTCCCGGCATGGGCGCCGGGCTGTTCGAGCGCTTCCCGTGGGAGGTGGCGCAGGCGGACGAGATCTTGGGGTACCGTATCGCGGAACTCTGCCTGGGTGACGACGGGACGCGGCTCAACCAGACCCGCTACACCCAGCCGGCCCTGTTCGTCGTGAACGCCCTGCACTTCCTCGCGCGGCTGGTGGACACCGGGCAGCGGCCGGCCGTCGTGGCGGGGCACAGCCTGGGCGAGTACAGCGCGTTGTATGCGGCGGGCGTGGTGGATTTTGCGACCGGCCTGCGGCTGGTGCGGGAGCGGGCGGAGCTGATGGCGGCGGCGCCCGAGGGTGGGATGGCGGCCGTGATCGGCCTGCCGGCCGAGCGCCTGGCGGTGGCGTTGCGGGCGGCGGGGTTGGATGGGCTGGACCTCGCGAACCAGAACTCGCCCCTGCAGACCGTAATCGCGGGCCCGGTGTCGGAGTTGGCGCGGAGCGAGGCGGTGCTGACGGCGGCGGGGGCCACGTTGTGGCGGCGCCTGCCGGTCAGCGCGGCGTTCCACTCGCGGTACATGGCGGAGGCCGCGCGCGCGTTCCGGAGCGTGCTGGCGCGGGCGACCTTCGCGGCCCCGCGCCTGCCGGTGTTGTCCAACGTCACGGCGCGGCCGCACGAGCCCGGCGGTGGTGCGGAACTCCTCGCGCGGCAGATCGTCGAGCCGGTGCGGTGGACCGAGTGCGTGCGGTGGCTGCTGGCCCAGCCGGAGCCGGAATTCAGCGAGCTGGGGCCGGGCAACGTGCTCACCGGCCTCGTGCGCCGGGTGCGGCAGGAGGTGGCGGCGTGAAGCGGGTCGTGTGGCTCTTCTCCGGGCAGGGCGCCCAGTATTTCCAGATGGGTCGCGAGCTCTTCGCGCAGGAGCCGGTGTTCCGCGCGGCGATCGAGCGGCTCGACGCGGTGGTGCGGCCGCTGCTGGGTGAGTCCGTGGCGGAGGAGATCTACCGCGAGCGCGCCGACCGGTTCGCGCCGTTCCGGTGCATCCGGCACACGCACCCCGCGATCGTGATGGTCGAGTGCGCGCTGGCGGAATTGCTGCTCGCGCGGGGCCACCGGCCGGACCTCATCGCGGGCCACAGCATGGGCGAGGTCGCGGCCTTCGTGGTGGCGGGCGCCTGGCGGGCGGAGGACGTGCTCGTGACCGTGGTCAAGCAGGGCCTGTTGCTCGAGGCGAGCGCTCCCGCCGGGGGAATGCTCGCGGTCCTGGGCTCCCCGACGCTGTTCGCGGAACGCCCGGACGTCTTCGCGGGGTGCGAGTTGGCGGGCGTGCACTTCGCGCGGAGCTTCGTCCTCGGCGGCCCGCCCGAGCCCCTCTCCCGCGCGCGCGCCCGGCTCCGGGAGTTGGGCGTGGACACCCACGAGCTGCCCCTGCCGCACGCGTTCCACGTCTCGTCGATCGACCCCCTGCGGATTCCGCTGGCGGCCACCGCGGCCGGGCTCGTGCCGGTGCCGGCGCGGCAACCGGTGTACTCCGTGGGTACGCGGCGGCGGGTGACCACTCCGACGTCGGAGCACTTGTGGGAGGCGACGCGGGCGCGGACGGATTTCCCGGCGGCCGTGCGGGACCTCGAGGCGGACGGCCCCTGCCTCTACGTGGACCTCGGCCCGAGCGGCAGTTTCGCCACCGCCATCAAGTACAACGTGCCGGCCCCGGCGGCCTCGGAGTTCCTGCCGGTGATGACCCCCTTCGGCCAGGAGCGGCGGGCGCTCGAGCGGCTCGAGGCGCGGCTGCAGGCGCGATGAGCCTCCCGGTCGCGTGCATCACCGGCGCGGGCGGCGGAATCGGGAGCCGCCTCGCCCGCGAGCTGCGCGCGACCCACGCGGTGCGCGGCCTGTTCCGGCGCGGGGGACCCGCGACCGCGGCCTTCGCCGCCGCGGGCGGAGAGGTGTTCCTCGGCGACTGCACGCGCGCGGCGGACCTCGCGCCGTTCCTCGCCGGCGCGGACACGGTTTACCACGCGGCCGCGAAGGTGGGCGGGTTGGCGGCTGCGGAGTTCCAAGGGGTGAACGTCGGTGGCACCCGCGCCGTCGCGCGGGCCGCCGGGCGGGCCGGCGTGCGGCGCGTGGTCCACCTCAGCACCGCGGCCGTCTACGCGGCGGCCACCGATCCCGGACCGGTCTGGGACGAGGACTCCGCGTTGGTGGACCGGCCCGAACTCGACGCCTACACCCGCTCCAAGCTGGCCGCGGAGGCCGCGCTGCAGGACGAATTGGCGGACGCCCCGGTGACGTGGGCCATCGTCCGGCCGACGTGTGTCTACGGGCCGGGCATCGCCTCGTGGACGGGCGTGCCGCTGCAGCTGTTGCGGCGCGGCCGCGAACTGATGTTCGGCTGCGGCGACGGCGCGGGGCGGATGAATGCGGTGCACGTCGACGACCTCGTGGCCGGGCTGGTCGCGGTGGGGGCGGGTCGCGAGCGGGGCGTGTTCAATTTGGGCCACGAGGAGGTGACCTTCGCGGAATTTTACGAGGCGCTGGGGGCGCTGGTGGGGCGCGCGCCGCGTTACGCGACGGAGGCGGGCGTGTGCGCGCTCGCGGCGCGGCTGGCGGCGGTGGGCCGCTGGATCCCGCCGGCGGCCGAGGTCAGCCGGGGACTCGGGCTCGCGCAGTGGATGTCGCGCAACCAGCGTCCGACCTCGAGTGCCCGGGCGCAGCGGGCGTTCGGCTACGCGCCGCGGCTTTCCCTGGCGACGGGCCTGCTCCTCACGGAGCTGGCGCTGCGGGGCCGCGACCTGCCGGCCCGGCGTCCGGCGCAATCCAGTCACGACGGCCACTACGTTCTCCGTCCTACCGCTGGCGCGCGGCCGCGATCCCTCGCGGAATTGCAGGCGGTGGTCCGCGCCGCCGCCGCCGCTGGCCTTCAGGTCAAGGCCGCCGGGAGCCTCCACACCTTCGCCGCGTTGCCGGAGACGCCGGGCGTCGAGGTGCGGCTCGACCGGATGGACCGGGTGCTGGTGGTGGACGGCGACCGCGTCACGGTGGAGCCCGGGCTTACGCTGGCGGCGTTGAACCGGGTCCTCGCGGCCCGCGGGCTGGCCCTGCCCAACCACGGCTCCTACCTCGGCCAGACCCTGGCCGGGGCCCTCGCGACGGCGACCCACGGCGGGTCGCTGCGCACCGGCACGCTGGCGGACGCGGTCGAGGCGGTGGCGCTGGTCGGGGCGGACGGGGAGCTGCGGCGCTGGCGGCGGAGCGAGGCGGAATTCGGCGGCGTGGTGGCGGCGCTGGGGCTGCTGGGGGTGATGGCCGAGGTGACGTTGCGGTGCGTGCCGGCGTTCCACTTGCGCGGTGAACCCCGGGTCCTCGCGTGGGACGAGTTTCTCGCCTCGTTTGGCGCGCTGCATCGTGAAAACGACTTCCTCGATGCGCGCTGGCATCCGGAGGCGGGGTTGGTCGAGGTACTGGAGATCCGCCGCTGCGCTCCGTTACCGGCTCCGGCGCCGGAGGTGCCGGCCCTGCGGCCGGCGGGCCCGGCCTGGCGGCGGCGGATGGTCTCCGCGAATTTCCGGCTGCTGCTGCGGGCGCTGGGCTTGCCGGGCGCGGGTCCGTGGCGGCGGGCGTTGGCGCGGCGCTGGTGCGGGCACGGCTACGTGGCGTCCGCCGGCCCGGCGGAGTCCGTGCTGGCGTTCTCCGACCTGTCGCAGGGCGAACCATTCCCGATCGACGACCTGGAGTTCGCCGTCCCCTTCGCCCGGGCCGGGGAGGCCTTGCGGGCGCTCGCCGACTGGTTCGCTGGTCCCGGCCGGCCGCCGCGGTTCTTTCCGGTGCACCTGCGCGCCAGCGCGGCCGGGGAGCACTGGCTCGCGGCCAACCACGGGCAGGACGTCTGCTGGCTCGAGTTCTGGGATTACCCCGGCGATCCGCGCTGGCAGGCGGGGTTGGCCGCTGTGCTCGCGCCTTGGGCGCCGCGCTATCATCTGGGCAAAACCCTGCCGCCGGCTGCCGCGGACGAGGCTTTGCACCTGCCCGGCCGCGCGCAATTCCTGGCGCTCCGGGAGTCGCTCGACCCGACGGGAAGGTTCCTCAACGCGGAGGCGGGCCGGCGCCTGGGGCTGGCGGTGCCGGGATCGGCTTCGGGGCCAGCAGCAGCAGGCCGCGCAGCAGCCAGTCGCGTTTGACCTTCGCGTCCATCCACGTGGCGGCGGAACGGTGGCGGATGTAGGTCGTGCGGCCCAGCTCGGGGAGGAGCACGGAACGCATGAAGCGCGGCAGGCTGGCCCCGTCCGGGCAGCTGAACCACTCGCCGGGCACGATCCGGACCGCGCCGCCCGCCGCCCGGTAGCCCTCGAGCACGTCGGTGAAGGCGCCGGGTCCGGTCTGGTCGATCAGGTGGGCCACGAGGTCCTCGGCCATCCGCCGGTCCAGCCGGGCGAGCACCTCGCGCACCAGGGATTGCAGGAAGGGGTGGCCGGGGCGCGCGAGGAACGTCCACTGGCAGTAGAGCAGGCCCCGGCGCGTGCGGTAGAGCTCCCGCACCTTGCGCGAGTCCGTGCGCAGCTCCGTCGCCACCACGAGCTCGTCGTCCGGGCGGAGGAAATCCACCGGCCGGCGGCACTCGCAGTCCATGTCCGCGTAGAGCCCGCCGTGGACGGCGACGATCATGTAGCGGGCGACGTCCGCGCGCTGGGCGGCGCGGGGGATGGCGCGCCACGCGGTCTCGGCCCCGGGGAAATGGGCCCGCATCAGGTCGAGGCAGGCCGCGTCGTTCCAGAGGCGGTGTTCCCAGCCGGGCAGGTGCTGGCGAAACGTTTCCCGCCAGCGGGTGAAGGCGGCGGGCGGGGGATTCGCGCCGAGCCAGATCTGGTGGACGATCCGGGGGATGGCCATCGCCTCAGGCGGCGGGCACGAACTTGCCGTACTGCATCCGCAGCACGCGGTCGGCGACCCCGTAGTGTTCGTCGTCGTGGGTGACGGCGACGACCGTGCGGCCGGCGGCGCGCAGCTCCGGCAGCAGCTCCCGGTAGAAGAGGCGGCGGAAGGCGGGGTCCTGCTCCGCGGCCCATTCGTCGAGCAGCAGGATCGGCTTGTCCGCGAGCAGCGCGAGCACGAGGGCGAGGCGTTTCCGCTGCCCGGTGGAGAGCTGGCGGTTGGTGATCCGGCGGCCGTCGAGGCCGGTCTTGTGCAGCAGGTCGGTGCGGAGGAGGAGGGCGTGGAGGCGGGACTCGTCCGGCTCGGCGGTGCCGTAGAGGCGCTCGAAGAGGTGCGGGTCGCTGAAGATCGGGCTGAACAGGTCGCGGTAGGGTTGGCGGAGCGCGCCCGCGACCACGGCGCCGTCGAGGCGGAGGGCGCCGGTCGCCGGGGGGTAGAGCCCGGCGAGCACTTTGAGGAAGGTCGACTTACCGCTGCCGTTACCGCCGGTGATGAAGACGATCTCCCCGGGGCGGAGCGCGAAGTCGAAAGGCTCGAGCGAGAACTCCCGCTCGCCGCGGGCGTTCGCGTAGGCGAAGGTGATGCCCTCGGCGCGCAGGCCCGTGAACGCTGGCGGGACCGCCGGGGCGGCCTCGCCCACCGGATCGGGGCCGGTGCCCGCGAGCGCGGCGTCGAGTCCCGCCTCGATGCGGGTGAGCTCATCGATCGCGCCGTGGACCTCCGCGAGCTTCTGGCTGGCGAACACCACCTCGTTGAGCGGCCCCATCATAAACACGATCAGGGTGGCGATGGCGGCGATGCGGGGCGCGTCGGCGGAGGCGAACACCGGGACGAGAAAGACCACCGCCGCCAGCAGCAGGAACAGCGCGGAGGTGGCGATCAGGGTGCTGTCGCGCCAGAGCAGGCCGAGCCGAGTGCGGGCGGCGCGGGCCTCGGCGGCCGCGGGCAGTAGGTCATCGGCGAAGAACTCCCGCGCGGCGGCGCCGTTCATCTTGAGCTCGCGGAAGCCCTGGAGCAGGTCGTCGAAGCGGGCGGAAAACCGGTTGTCGACTCGGGTGGCTTCGTGGATCGCGGCCGAGATGGGGCCCCGCTGGCGAGCGAGGACCAGGCCGATGACGCCCAGCGCGCCCGCGAGGGTGAGCGCGGCGACGGCCGATTGCAGGTAGATGGCGAGGAAGGCGCAGAGCAGCAGCACGACCGCGGTGGCTGCGCTGATCAGCGGGATGAGCCCCCCGGAGATCGTCGCCGCGTGGGTCGAGATCGCGTTGTGCAGGTCCGTCCGCGCCAGCTGCTCGAAGGCCGGTAGCGGGGCGTCCCGCAACTTAGTCGCTAGCCGCACCCGTACGCGCTCGACCACCAGCTCCACCGCGGGGGACAGGCGCTCAAGCAGGTAGCCCTTACTTTTCCAGTAGCCGGCGAGGCAGACGAACGTGAGCGCGAGTTCGACGAGCGCGGATTTGCCGTCGGAGATCCGGTCGGCGGCGCGCGTCAGCACAAAGATGAGCAGCGTGTTGATCACGCCGGCCGCGATCCCGGCGATCAGCATCCGCCGGTCGAGGACAACTTGCTCCCGGCGGAGCAGCTCGAGCACCTTGAGTTGCATCAGGGGCGGGGCCTCAGCGGCCCGGGGTCAGCCCGGGCAGCGGGAGGCCGGGGAGGGGACCGGGGGCCGCGGCGGGCACCGGGACGGGTATGGGCACGGGCACGGGGACCGGCACCGGTGCGGGGTCGGGCGCGGGGGCCGGGGCGGCGGCGCCGCCGGTGTCGAGGATCAGCGGCAGCCCCTGGGTGCCCGCGCCGCCCACCACGACCACCTTGGCGTTGGTGGACTCGGCGAGCTTGAGCGTGGCCTCGATGCCGCGGTAGCGCAGCAGGTCGGAGGTGAGGGTGGGCGCGACGGTCCGGTTGAACTTCTCCACGCCGCCGGCCTCGATCACCTTGCGCTCGGCCTCCAGGCGCTCGCGCGCGATCCTGAACTCCATCGCGAGGGAGCTCTGCTGCTCGACCAGCTTCGACTCGATCGACTTCTGCAGGGCCGGAGGCAGCTTGATCTCCTTCACCAGCAGGTCGTCCAGCACGAGGTAGCGGTCGCCGATCTGCGTCACCGCCGACAGGAGGGTCTGCTCGATGAGCGTGCGTTTGGTGGTGTACATCTCCTCCGGGGTGAACTCACCGAAGGTCATGCGGACGAGGGCCTGGATCTCGGGCAGGACGATTTTCTCCACGTACTCCGGGCCGACCTCCTGGTGCAGCACGCCGAGCAGCTCGATCTTCGGGCGGTAGCGTACCGAGAGGGTGACGCCGACCTCAAGGCCGTCGCGGCTGATGACGCTGAAGGAATGGGACACCTGATGCAGCCGGACGTCGTAGACCGTGAGCGTGTCCCAGGGGAAGAGCAGTTGCAGGCCCTCGTCGCGGACCTCGTCGGTCTGCGTGCCGCCGAGGAAGTGCCGGAACACGACGCCCGCGTGGCCGGCGGGGATGGCGTAGAAGATGGAGCGGCTGAGCGCGAGGACCAGGACGACGCAGGCGAAGCCGCCGAGCCACAGGTAGTAGCGGCGCGCGTGGTACCACCGGTGCAGCCGGACGCGCCAGGCGGCGGGCGGGCGGGCCCCGGAGGGCGACGGGGCGGGGGGCGGGGCATCTTCCATTGGTTCAGCGGTTTTGGGCGGCCTTCAGCTTGTCGAAGACCTCGGTTTCGAGACGGTTCTCCGCATCCTCGGACTGCACGACCCAGGCGTCCGGGAGGCGGGCCGCGAGGGGCCCGAAGCGGATGAGGGGCAGCAGGTAGCCGCGCCCGGCCGAGACGGTGCTGCCCGCCAGCGCCTGGTTGGCCACGGCGGCCGCGATGTTCGGGTGCAGGAGGTAGTTGATGAAGTCCTCCGCCAGTTCGCGCCGTTCCGGGCTCGCGGCGGCGGGCAGGCCGGCGGACTCGATCCGGATCCAGGTCGTCTCGTCCGGGGAGACGAACCCGATGCTCGGATTGCGCTGGATCGCCGCGATGGCCTCGTTGGAGAGCAACATCGCCAGGGTCACCTGCTCGCGGATCATCGCGTCGACGATTTCTCCCTCGGACAGGACTAGCGGACGGATCTCCTCCGCGATCCGTCCGATGTAATCCGCGGCCGCCCGCAGGGCCAACGGGTCCGTCGCGTTCAGCCCGTAGCCGAGGTTGACCAGGGCCGCGCCGAAGATGCGGTGAATGGAATCAGGTAAGGCGACGGCGACCGAGGGTTCGGCGCGATCGGCGGGGCGAGACTCCATCCCCGCGGCCTCCTCCTGTAGGCGGTTCGCCTCGGCCGCCGACTCGATCGGGTAGCCGTAGTACGTGATGCCGATGATGTCCCCGCCTTCGCCCCGGAGGGGCTCGTAGGCGGTGAGGTGCGTGCGCCCGAGGATATCCGCGATGCCGTAGTAGGCCTCGCCGCGGCGGAGGGCGGCCATCTCCGGGCCGACGGGGTCGAGGACCGTGCCGATGGCCCGCCGTCCCTCGCGGTCGCGCACGCTGGTGGAGAGGCGCACATAGGTGTCACCCGCGCGCGTGAAGAAGGTGGCGTTGCCCCCGGTGGTCGCGGAGACGGTGTCGACCAGCCGGTGATCGGTCAGCGGGCGGTGGCTGCCGAAGCGGATTTCCGGGGCCTCGCGTCCGCCTAGGTCGACCGGCGCGTGCACGGTGGGCGGGCCCTCGGCGAGGGCGAGCTCGCGCAGCTGGCGCACGGAGGCCTGGACGCGATCCAAGGCCCCGCTGCGGGTGGCGCGCCGCTCCGTACCGCTGGACGCCTCGAACAGGAGCTTGGGCTCGAAGATCGCGGACCAGCGGCTCGGCGGGGTGGGGAGCAGGCGCCGGTTGTAGGCGATGCCGAAGGTGGACCAGACGAGCGGAGCGGTGAAGCGGTCGTCCGGATCATAGACGAGGCCGCGGAAGTCCCGGTCGATGTTGGCCAGGTTGGGGATCCGCGCGGCATTGAGGGGCGCGAGCAGGTTCAGCCGCGCGAGGCGCTGGGCGCCATCGCCGGGGAGAAAGATCAGGTCCGCCTTCTCCCCGGCCTGCAGCCGCCGGGTGAGGTCATCGGTGGTCTTGTAGAAATCTACTTCGACCAGCACCCGGGTCGCCTCCTGGTAGCGGCGGATGAGCGCCAGGGACAGAAGATCTTGGCGGGTGAGCACCCGGAGCACCT
Source organism: Opitutaceae bacterium (assembly GCA_044370095.1). Classification (GTDB taxonomy): domain Bacteria; phylum Verrucomicrobiota; class Verrucomicrobiia; order Opitutales; family Opitutaceae; genus ER46. The sequence continues at coordinate 9,358 of JBILWD010000075.1, forward strand.
CGGGCTGCTTGCGCTTCCGGTAGGTTTCCACGACCGACCGGGTCCGCTCCGTCGGCCCCTCGATTTTGTAATTGGCGAGGAAGCCTGAGCCGGTGTCGACGTCCGGCGGCATCGGGTTCTCCACCTTCCGGCAGCCCGCCGCCGCCAACAGGGCTAGGCCAGCGGCGAGGAGAGGCAGAAAGATTCCGCGCGGGCGCATTTCTCGTCAGGGGCTACCGGGATTCCCCGGGGGTTCAAGAGCGGATTCCCGTCCGGCCCCGGCTTGCCCCCCGTCCGGCCCCCTGCCATCCCCCCCAAATGAACCTCCTGCCCGCCACCGCCGCCGCGCCTCTCCCGCTGGCGCGCGCCGACGGCCGGGCGTTCGCTGGGCTGGCCCTGACCGCGGCTCCCGCCGCTGCCCTCGGCGCCGCCGGGGCGGATTTCCTGCACCCGGAGGAACTTGCCGCTTGGGCCGCCGCGGGGGTCGAGAAACGGCGGGACGACTACCTCCGGGGGCGCTACGCGGCGAAACTGGCCCTCGACCGGGCGGGCGCCCCGGGCCCGGCCCCGGCGCGCGCAATCCTGCCCGGCGTCTTCGGCCAGCCGGTGGTCCGGGGCGGGGGCGGTTGGCAGGTGAGTCTCGCCCACTCCGGCGGGCGGGCCGCCGCGGTCGCCTTCCCCGAAGAGCACCCGCTCGGGATCGACTTGGAGGCGTGCGACTCCGGCCACGCGGCCACTCTCGCCCGCGACCTCTCTCCGGCGGAGGCGGACTGGGTGGCGACGGCTGGCCTAGACTCGCTGGTCGCGCTGACGGCCCTGTGGGCGGCGCGCGAGGCGTTGAGCAAGGTCCTCCGCACCGGGCTGATGACGTCGTTTGCGCATTTTCGGGTCGCGCCGCCCACGGCCGTCCCGGGGGGCTGGCGCGCCGAGTACGTGGAGTTCCCGCAGTATCAGGCCGCGCTGCTGCCGCGCCCCGGGTTCGTCCTCGCACTAGCCCTGCCGCGCAGGACGACCTTGCCTTGGCCGGAGCTGTCCGCGACGGTGACCGGGTTTTGAGCGCTGCCGCCACGCCCGTCGTCGCGCCGCCCGGCCTCGTCGGCGGCACGCTTGGTTGCCCGGACTTCCGCCGGCGCCGCGGGCTCCGTTACGCCTACTACGCCGGGGCGATGTACAAGGGGATCGGCTCCCGTGCGCTGGTGGTGCGGATGGGCCGCGCGGGGCTCTTGGGTTTCCTCGGCACCGGCGGCCTGCGGCCGGAGGAGATCGCGGCCGACCTGCGCGGGATCGCGGCCGACTTGGGCGGCCAGGGGACCTACGGCGCCAATTTCCTCGCTAGCCCCCTCGACCCCGCCGCCGAGCGCGCCGCGGCCGAGTTGCTCGTGGCGCTGGAGGTGCCGCACGTGGAGGCTGCCGCCTTCACCACGGTCACGCCCGACCTCGCCTGGCTCCGCGCCCGCGGCCTGCGGGCCGGCCCGGACGGCGCCCCCGTCCGCCCCCGCCAGCTCGTGGCCAAGCTCTCCCGCCCCGAGGTCGCCGCCCTGTTCCTCGCGCCGGCGCCCGCACCCCTGCTGGAACGGCTCGTCGCCGCCGGCCGCCTCACGCCCGAGGAGGCGCGCCTCGCCGCCGCGCTGCCCCTGGCCGACGACCTTTGCGTCGAGGCGGATTCCGGCGGCCACACGGACCGCGGCGTCCTCGGCGTGCTGTTGCCCTTCATCCGCCGCCAGCGCGACGAGGCGCGGCGCGCCCGTGGCTGGACCACGCCCATCGGGGTCGGCGCGGCCGGCGGGCTCGGCACGCCCGAGGCGGTCGCCGCCGCCTTCACCTTGGGTGCCGATTTCATCGTCACCGGTTCCGTCAACCAGTGCACCGCCGAGGCCGGCACCAGCGACCTGGTGAAGGACCTGCTGCAGACGGCGGAGCCGCAGGACACGGACCTCGTGCCGGCCGGCGACATGTTCGAGCTCGGCGCCAAGGTGCAGGTCTTCAAGCGTGGGCTGCTGTTCCCGGGCCGGGCCAAGAAGTTGTACGAGCTCTACCGCCAGCTCGACTCGCTGGAGCAGCTCGACGCGCGCACCCGCGAGCAGCTGGAGACGCGCGTGTTCGGGCGGCCGCTGGCGGCGGTCTACGAGGAGACGAAGGCCTATTACCTGCCGCGGCGGCCGGAGGTGATCGCGCGCGCGGAGCAGGATCCGAAGCACCGCATGGCCCTGGTGTTCCGCTGGTACTTCGTGCATTCGAGCCGGCTCGCGCGCCGCGGGGATCCGGTGGGCCGGGCGGATTTCCAGATCCATTGCGGGCCGGCCCTCGGGGCCTTCAACCAGCTCGTGCGCGGGACGCCGCGCGAGGACTGGCGCCAGCGCCACGTCGACGAGATCGCCGGGCTGCTGATGGAGGGGGCCGCGGCGGTCCTGCGGGAGCGCTGGGCGGCGCTGGCCGTGAACTGAACCTTTATGGATCCGGAAACGCAGCGCATCTTCGAGGTGGTGAAGGCCAACGTGGTCAAGGTCCTCACGGGCCTCGACCCGGCCCTGGTGACGATCGAGCGGAGCCTGACCGAGCTGGGGGCCAACTCGGTCGACCGCGTCGAGGTCGTGATGTATTCCGCGGAGGACCTCGGCCTCGACGTCCCGCGGGCCGAGCTGCACGGCGCGCGCAACCTCGCCGACCTGGTGGCGGTGCTCCGGCGCCACGCCGGCCGCTGACCGTGGCCACGCCCGCGCCAGCGTCGTTCCCGCGGGTGGTGATCTCCGGCCGCGGCTTCGTCGGCGGCGCGGGGACCGGCTATCCTGCCCTCGCGCCGGCCCTGCGGGCGGACCGGAGCGCGATCCGCGTCGTCGCCGGTGGCCCCCGAGTGCCGGCGCTAGGCGCCCCGGCGGACTTCGTGGCCGAATCGTGGTTGGCCGGGCTGGCTGCCGTGGAACCAGAATTGGGCGCGCGGGCCCGGCGGCTCCTGCGCAACGTCCCCCGCCCCGCGCTGCTCGGGGCCGCCGCGGCCCTCGAGGCGGCGCGTGAGGCCGGGCTGCCGCCGGACGCCCCCGGCGACGCCGGCACGGGCGTGATCGTTGCGGGGTCCAATCTCGCGCAGGACTGGGGTTTTGCGAACGCCGGCGCGGTCTTGGCCGGGCGGTCCCCCAACCCCCGCCACGCCGTGGTGTACGCCGATTCCCATCAGGTGGGCGCCGTCAGCGAACTGCTCGGGTGGCGCGGTCCCGGCCTCACGGTGGGCGCGGCGGCGGCGAGCGGCCACGCGGCGCTCTTCCAGGCGTGGCTGTGGCTGCGCGCGGGCGTGGTGGAGCGCTGCCTCGTACTGGGGGCGGCGACCGGCTTCTCGCCCGTCGAAGCCGAGGCCTTCGCCCTGCTGGGGGCGGCGGCGCCCGCCGCCAGCGTCGCGGAGCTGGGTGGACCTTTCGACCGCCGCCACGCAGGCTTCGTCGCCGGAGAGGCCGCGGCCGCGGTGGTGCTCGAGGTGGAGTCGGCCGCCCGCGCCCGGGGCACCGTCCCGCGCGGTTGGCCGAC
>JBILWD010000076.1:0-12833 GCA_044370095.1 Opitutaceae bacterium
GGCGGCGACCGGTCGCGTGCTCTGGTCCCGACACTACCCGCGCGACTTCGCCGCCCGCACCCCGCTGTGGGGCTTCGCCTCGGCTCCCGTGGTGGAGGGCGACCTGCTGCTGTGCCTGACCGGCGGCGACGCGTACACCCTGCACGCGCTGGACAAGCTCACGGGTGAGGTCCGCTGGCGAGCGCTGCCCCCGCGGGAGCCGGGCTACTCGACGCCGATCGTGGTGACTGCCGGCGGCACCCGCCAAGTACTGGTCTGGGATGCAGAAGCCATCAGCGGGCTCCGTCCGGCCACGGGTGAGATCCTTTGGAGTGTACCCTTCAAGACGAAGCTCGCGCACGCCATCGGTTCGCCGCGCCTCGCCGGCGACCGGCTCCTGCTCTCGACCTTTTTCGACGGCTCGAAACTGCTGCGGCTAGCCGCGGACCGCCCCGCCGCCACGGAGATCTGGAGCATCCGCGGCCCGAGCGAGACGAGGACCGAGGGCCTCCATAGCCTGATGGGCACCCCATTCATCGCCGATGGCCACATCTACGGCGTCTGCGCCTTCGGCCAGCTGCGGTGCCTGCGGCTCGAGACCGGGGAACGGGTGTGGGAAACGCTCGGGCCCACGACCGCCAACGGTAAGCCGGCCCGGCACGTGACCGCCTTCCTCGTACGGCACGAGGATCGTTTCTTCCTCTACAACGAGTTGGGGCAACTGCTGCTCCTGCGCCTGAGCCCGGCGGGCTGCGAGGAACTGGGTCGGGCCCAGCTAGTGAAGCCGACCAACCGCGCCGGCGTCCGGGAAGTCCATTGGTCCCATCCCGCCTTCGCCAACCGGGCCGTCCTCGTCCGCAACGACGAGGAGATCGCCGCCTTCGACCTCACCGCGCGCTAACCTGCGCGATCCGGACCGGGCTCAGATGGGCGGCCGTGTCCCGTGAGCGATGCTCTGGGCGCGGAGACGCTCCACCGTCAGCCGGAAATGCTCCTCCTCCTCCGCGCGGCGCCGCGCGCCCCGGTACTCCATCTCGCCCACGATGAACACGAAGAGGAAAAGCAAGATCGCCATCGGCTGATGGAAGTACGCCCCTACCGCGCCCGCGACGGCCACGACCTTGCCGACCGTGGCCGCCCAGAACGTCGCGCGCACGTAGTCCATTTTTCCCGCCAGCAACGCCCGGAGCACGCGCCCCCCGTCCATCGGGAAGGCCGGGACCAGATTGAAGGTTCCCATCAGCAGGTTCCAGGAGAGCAGGAAGTCCAGCGACCCAGCGAGGCCCGGCAGTGCGTTGGGCAGGTCGTCCGCCGAGGGTGCCGGCGCGGGCAGCACCCGGAGCACGAGCCAGAGCGCCGCGGCGAGGACGAAGTTGACCGCCGGCCCTGCCAGACTGATCACCACCTCGCGCCGCGGCTCCCGGGGCATACCGTCAAACTCGGCCACGCCGCCGATGGGCAGGAGCAAAATTCGCGACACCCCGACCCCGTACCGCCGAGCGGCGAGGCAGTGGCCGAGCTCGTGCAGGAAGACGCAGACGAAGAAGGCCACCAGCACCCCGCTGTGCCACCACAGCCCGGCCCAGCCTGCCTCCCGCCAACCCTGCCACGCATTGAACCCTAGCAGCAGATAAAACGAGAAGTGCAGCGAGAGCTGGATCCCCGAAACGCGGAAAAGGTTCGTTGACCAGCCAAGCATCGTCGGTGAAACAACCCCCCGAACGCCAGGATGGCGAGCGCGCAGTGCGGCCCGGCCCGCCGCGCCCGCCGGCCGGCCGACCGTTATGTCCGACGCACCGACCCGCCCGCCAACCCTACTCGTCATCGATGACGACGCGGAGATCCGTTATTCGCTCTCGCGCGTGCTTTCCTCCCGGGGTTATCAGGTCGCGGAGGCTGCCAGCGGCGAGGAGGGCGTGGCCTTGGTGCGCAAGGGGCCGCCGCCCGATTTGATCTTCCTCGACGTCCGGATGGGGGGGATGAGCGGCATCGAGGCGCTGCAGCACATCCGCGCGGCCAGCCCGCGGCAGCTGGTGATCCTGATGACCGCGTTCGGCACCGCCCAGACGGCGATCGAGGCGATGAAGTTCGGCGCGTTCGACTACGTGATGAAGCCCTTCGACCCGGCGAAGGTGCTGGGCCTCGCGCAGAACGCCCTCAAGGCCCACGCGGACCTGCGGGCCGTCGGAGACTACCGCCCCACCATCAACGCGGACGATTACCGCGAGGGCATCGTCGGCAGCTCCCCGGTGATGCAGGAAGTGTTCAAGGTGATCGGCCAGGTCACCGCGAGCGACGTCACCGTGATGATCACGGGCGAGAGCGGCACCGGCAAGGAGCTGGTCGCCCGCTCCATCTGGAAACACAGCCACCGCGCCGCCCGGCCATTCATCGCCGTGAACTGCGCCGCGATCCCCGACAACCTCATCGAGAGCGAGCTGTTCGGGCACGAGAAGGGCTCCTTCACCGGCGCCACCGGGCAGCGCCTCGGCAAGTTCGAGCTCTGCGACGGCGGCACCATCTTCCTCGACGAGATCGGCGATATGGCCCTCGCCACCCAAACGAAGATCCTCCGCGTCCTCCAGCAGGGCGAGATCCAGCGGGTCGGCGGCACGGAGATGCTCCGCGTAGACGTTCGTATCCTCGCCGCGACCAACAAGGACCTCGAGGCGATGGTCCGCGACAAGACCTTCCGCGAGGACCTATACTACCGCCTCAACGTCGTCCGTATCCGGATGCCCGCCCTGCGGGAGCGCGGCGAGGACATCCCTCAGATCGTGGATTTCTGCCTCCAGAACCTCGCGCGCCAACGCAAGACGCGCGTGACCAAGGTCTCGCCGGAGGCCCTCGCACTGCTGCTCCGGCACGGCTGGCCGGGCAACGTCCGGGAGCTGGAGAACACCATCTACCGCAGCGCCGTGGTGGCGCAGGGTGACGCGATTCTCGTGAAGGACCTGCCGGCGGAGCTCGGCGGCGGGCACTCCAGCGCGCCCTTTGCCTTCCCCACCGCAACCCCCGTGGCCGCTCCCGAGCCCGCCCCTACTCCTCCGCCGCCCGCGCCACCGGCCCCTTCCCCCGCTACCGCTCCAGCGCCCCGCTCCTTGGCCGAACTGCTCGACGAGGTCTTCGCCCGCCTCTCCGCCACGGGGGAGCCCGTAATGCCCCTCATTGAGCGGGAAATGACCGCGCGCGCGCGGCAGGCCGGCCAAGACCTGGCCGACGCCGCGCCGGCGCCGCGGCCCGCGAAGACGGGCGCCAAGCGTGGGAAAGCGCGCCCGTGAGCCCTTCGACCCACGCTCCGCTGCGTCTCGTCCTCGCCTCCGGAAACCCGCACAAGGCGGAAGAGATGCGCACCCTCGCGGCAGACTCCGGCCTCGCGCTCGAGGTCCTGTCCGCCACCGCGTTCGGCGGGATGCCCCCCGTGGCCGAGGACACCGGCACCTTCCCCGGCAACGCCCGTCGAAAGGCACAAGCACTGCACGCCCGGCTGCCGGCCGGCCATTGGTCGCTCGCGGACGACAGTGGCCTGTGCGTGGACGCCCTTGAGGGCGCACCCGGGGTGGAATCTGCCTACTACGCCGGCCCCGCCAGCGATCCGGCCGCCAACCTCGCCAAGCTCGTCGCAGTGATGGCGGGCGTACCCCCGGCCGCGCGAGGCGCCCACTTCGTGTGCGTGCTCTGCCTCTTGGATCCCGCGGGCCGCGAAAGCCTGTTCGAGGGCCGGTGCGCCGGGCGCCTCGCGCTCGCACCAGACGGCGGCGGCGGCTTCGGCTACGACCCGCTCTTCATCCCCGAAGGTCACTCGGCCACCCTAGCGCGGCTCGGGGACGCGGCGAAGAACCGTCTCAGCCACCGCGCCCGCGCTTGGTCCGCCCTCGCGGCGGCCTTCCGCCACGGACTACTGGCCAGCGCCTGAGTCGGGCCCCGCCCACCTCAGCGGAGCAGCCAGTCCAGCGCGGCAGACAATCCGCCCTCCGCGGGACCGCGGTGGCGCTGAAGGTTCGCCGCCCCCGCGGCCGCAGCGTAGGCCCCGGCCGCGATCGCTTCGCCTTCGGGCTCACCCGCCACCCAGAGCGGATGCGGCGCGCTCAGGGCCAGCAGACCCGGGACATCGAGGTACTTGGCCCCTCCAGGCAGGAACCGCGGATCGCGGTAGTCCAGCAGCGAGGCGAAGCGGAACCCACCGGTGAACACCGCCGCGCGCGCGATCTCCCCGCCCGCCAAGGCGCGGGCGGCAGCGGCCACGGGCCCTAGCTCCCCGAGACCCAGCAGGTCAACCTGGCGGATGCCGGAGCGTTCCCGGGCGAAGCGGGCGAGGGTCAGCAGGTCGTGCGCGCGCTGGGCGAACAGGGACGAGTTGTAGCCGTGCGTGTAAGCGGCGGATTCCCGCGGGTTGCGCACGACTCGGGTCTGCCGCGGCGGTTCACCCCCGGCGATGAACTCGCCCTGGAACAGGAGATCGGCCGCGAGGACCGCGTGACCCGCCGCCAGCAGCCGCGCGACCTCGGGACGCACCCCGCCGCGCGCGTCGTGGAGACCGGCCTTGCCGGAGGGATCGGCCCACAGTACCACCCGGCCGGAAGGGCGGGCCGGCTCGAGCAGGACCGCCGGCAGTTCCTCCCGGTGCGTCTCGTTGCGCACCCGGCCCGTGAGTTCCCGGAAATTCCCGCGCTCGACACTGGTCGCGGCGATCCAGCGGGTCGTTCCCGCCGTCGACCGCTCGCGCCCCAGCGCCGCCGCGAATCCGCCCCCGACCAGCTCCCGGAAGCGCTCCGGCTGCGCCAGGCTCGCCTCAAGTTGCCGGCGCGCGTCCTCGTCCCACCAGCGCAGCAGCGCGCGCTCGAAAGCCGGATCCTCCTCGCGCGGGGCGGGATGCCCCGGTCCCCAGACGGTCAGCTGCTCGCGGGTGAGCGGCACGTAGTCGCGCTCGATCACGGGTTCCTGCTGCCCCAGCCGGAAATGCTGGTTGAGGAACGTGTGGAACGCGGAGCGCGCGACCGCGTTGTAGTTGTGGGGGAAGTGCTCGCCGCGGTGGAGGTGGACGTGCTTCGGGGCGCCGAGCAGCGCGTAGAGGCGCTGCAGTTCGGGAAACCCCTTCGTCGCCATCTCGCGGGTCCAGTCGTTCGCGGTGGTCATTCCCTGCGGTCCCGGGGCGAAGAGCGCGGCGAACTCGACGTTCCCGGTGCCGATGCGCAGCAGCGAGGCGTTCTCGCAGGTGCACCCGCCCTGCATCGCGGTGCTGACCATCACCGCGGGGAAGGAGAGCTTCACCCGCGGATCGATCGCCGCGAGCAGCATCGTCTGCGTGCCGCCGCCGCTCGCACCCGTGATGGCGATGCGATCCGGGTCGACCTCCGGCAGGCTGAGCACGAAATCCAGTGATCGCACCGCGTTCCAAGTCTGAAGGCCCATCACGCTCTGCAGCCGCGACTCGGCGGGCGTGCTGTAGAGACCCCAGTTTTCCACCGTATTCATCTCCGGCCGCTGCTTGGCGAAGCGGTGGATGACCTGCGCCGAGAACTGCCGCGCATCGGAGTCGCTCAGCATATCCCACTGCCAGACCACGCAGCCCATCCGCGCCAGTTGCACGCACATCGCCTGAAAGCGGCTGCGGCCACCCTGCTCGAAACGTTCCGCGCCGGTCGCCAGCTCTACGCGCAGCTTGGCCTCCGTCTCCTCCGAAAGGCGCGCGTCCTTCCAGTGCCCGTGCGCAAAGAGGACCGCCGGCACGCGCCCGACCGGGCGCAGCGGCCGGTACAGGCTACCGGTCACAAAGAATCCGGGAGCGCTCTCAAAGTAGACCTTCTCCACGGCATAGTCTTCCCTTTCGATCCGTCCGTGGATGACCGCCTTCAGCGGCCCGCGCGTGGGCATCGGCCAGAGGCCCTGGGAGACGAGGATCTGGCGCCGCACGGCCGCGGCCCGCTCCCGCCACTCGGCCGCCGTCGCGGGCGGCTGAAACGGGAAGTAGCCGTCGAGGTCCTTCGGCGCCTGCAGGCGGACGTCGTCGGGCAACTGGCCGGGCGGCAGGAAGCGCGGGCTGGCGACGGCGAGGGAAACCGGGAGAAGCAACGCAAGGGCGAGGGGTAGGCGCATGGGATCAGGGGGGTGAGCGAGCAGATCAGGACCGGGGCGGACCGGCCAAGCGAATTTCCCGGCGGCGGGGACTTGCGCGCGGCACGCAGGGGCTGCTTCCCTCGGCGGATGCCCCTCCCCCCGGAACACGCTTGGTTTCCGACCAAGACCTACGGCTGGGGCTGGGGCCTGCCCCGGCGCTGGCAGGGCTGGGTCGTGGTCGTGGCGTTCTTCGCCGCGCTGGCAGGCGCCACGCCGCTCCTGCCCCGCCACGCGTTGTGGTACGTGATCGTCGTCAATGCCGCCGCCGCCGGCCTGATCGGCATCTGCTGGTGGAAGGGTGAGCGCCCCCGCTGGCGCTGGGGCGACGAGGCCTGAGCGGCTTGGGTCTTGGCAGCGGGATCCGGAACGACACAGGCTCCCCTCACCGCCATGCCGGTCCGCCCCACCCTCCTCTGCCTCGCCCTCCTGGCGCCCGCCGCTGCGGCCATCCCCCCGGAACCGCGCCCCGCCGCGCCGCGCCCCAACGTCGTCCTGATCGTGGCCGACGACCTCGGTTACGGCGAACTCGGCAGCTACGGCGGCACCGAGATCCCCACCCCGCATCTCGACCGCCTGGCAGAAGAGGGCCTGCGCTTCACGCAGGGCTACGTGACCGCCTCCGTCTGCGCCCCCTCGCGCGCGGGCCTGCTGACGGGGCGCCAGCAGACGCGCTTCGGCTTCGAGGGCAACGCCATCGGCGCCGTCAACGCCGACCCCAAGGTCGGCCTGCCGGCGAGCGAGCGCACCCTCGCACAGCACCTCCGCGCGACTGGTTACGCCACGGCCGCCATTGGCAAATGGCACCTCGGCGGCACCGCCGCGTACCACCCGCTCCGGCGAGGCTTCGACGAGTTCTACGGATTCCTTCACGAGGGCCATAGCTACGCCCAGCGGCCCTGGAATGGGGGCGTCACTTGGCTGCGCCGCCTCCGGCTGCCCAACGGCGGCGAAGGTCGGTGGACCTCGCCGGACGGGCGCACGGTCTGGACCACGCATATGGGCACGCAGGAGCCGGACTATGACGCCGACAACCCGCTACTGCGCGGCAGTCAGCCGGTGGACGAACCTCAGCACCTGACCGACGCCCTCACGCGCGAGGCGTGCGACTTCATCGAGCGGCACGCCGGCCAGCCCTTCTTCCTCTACGTGGCTTACAACGCAGTGCACTCGCCGCTGCAGGCCACTGACCGCCACCTGGAACGTTTCCAGCACCTGCCGGACCTGCACCGTCGGATGTTCGCCGCGCTCCTCGCGCAGCTGGACGAGGGCGTCGGCGCCATCCTCACCCGGCTGCATTACCACGGGCTAGATGCCAACACCATCGTCGCGTTCCTCTCGGACAATGGCGGCGCGACCCGCGAGCTGACCTCCCGCAACACCCCCCTGCGCGGCGAGAAAGGCAGCCTGCTCGAGGGCGGGATCCGCGTGCCATTCCTCGTGCGCTGGCCGGAGGGACTGCCGGGCGGCCGCGTGGAGACGCGTCCCGTGGTTTCCCTCGATCTCGCTGCGACGATCCTCGCGGCCGCTGGGCGCTCCCCCACGGAGCTCGGCCTAGACGGGGAGGACTTAGCCGCAGCACTGCGGCAACCGGCGCGGGAGCGGACCCTGTACTGGCGGATGGGCCCCCGAGCCGCTCTGCGCCAGGGCGACTGGAAGCTGCTACGCGATCCCGCCCGCGGGAAACCCGCCCCGTGGCAACTTTACCACCTCGGACGGGATCCCGGCGAGACCGAGGACCTCGCCGCCAGGGAACCCGCGCTCGTCCAAGAGCTGGCGGCGCGCTGGGAAGCGTGGAACCGCACCCAAGCCGAACCCCGCTGGTGACCCTCTCCCCATGAACCGACTGCACCTCCTGCTGTGGCCTTGGCTCGCGCTCGCCGCAACCGCCGCCGCCCCGATCGAGATCCGTCCGGAGCCGCTGCCCGGGGCCCGGCCCCGGAACGTCATCCTCATTCTGGTCGATGATCACCGTTACGACGCGCTCGGTTTCCTCGGTCACCAACTGGCGGAGACGCCGCACCTCGACTCGCTCGCGCGCAACGGCGTGCACGTCCGCAACGCGCTGGTCACGACCTCTCTCTGCTCTCCGAGCCGCGCCTCGATCCTCACCGGATTGTACACGTTCCGTCACCGCGTGATCGACAACAACCGCGCGATCCCCCCGGGCACGGTCTATTTCCCGCAGTACCTGCAACGGGCAGGTTACCGGACTGGCTTCTTCGGGAAGTGGCATATGGGCGGCGAGGGTGACCAGCCGCAGCCGGGCTTCGACCGCTGGGTGAGTTTCCGCGGCCAGGGGGAGTACCTACCCCCGACCCCCGATTACACCCTCAACGTCGACGGGCGCCGCGTACCGCAGCTCGGGTACATCACCGACGAGCTCACCGATTACGCGCTGGACTTCATCCGCGAGCAGCCCGCGGGCGGGAAGCCGTTCTTCCTCTACCTCTCCCACAAGGCGGTGCACGCCAACTTTACCCCGGCCGCGCGCCACGAGGGCCGCCTTAGCCACAAGACGTGGCGCCGGCCCGCCGCGGCCACCGACCCGGCCACCCAGGCCGGCAAACCCCGCTGGCTCCGCGACCAGCGCAACTCCTGGCACGGGGTCGACTTTCCGTACCACAGCGACCTCGACATCGAGCGCTACTACAAGCGCTACTGCGAGACCCTCCTCGCGGTCGACGACAGCGTCGGCCGGATCGTCGCTGAGCTGAAGGCCAAGGGCGTCCACGATGACACCCTGATCCTCTACATGGGGGACAACGGCTTCATGTTCGGGGAGCACGGGCTGATCGACAAGCGCGTCGCCTACGAGGCCTCGATCCGCATCCCGATGCTGATGCAGTGCCCCTCGCTGTTCCCGGGCGGCAAGGTCATCGATCAGGTGGTGGCCAACCTCGACGTGGCCCCGACGATCCTCGAGGCGATGGGCCTCGCGACGCCGGCCCACATGGACGGCCGCAGCTTCCTGCCCCTCGCGCAGGGCCGCTCGATCCCGTGGCGCGAGCACTTCCTGTACGTGTACTACTGGGAGAAGAATTTTCCCCAGTCGCCCACGGTCTTCGCGCTCCGCGGCGACCGCTTCAAATACATCACCTATTACGGGCTCTGGGACACCGACGAGCTCTACGACCTGCAGGCGGACCCTGATGAGCAGCGCAACCTGCTCCACGATCCGACGCACCGAGAGACGGCGGTCTCAATGGAGCGTCAACTCTACCGGATGATGGCCGACCTCGGCGGGATGGAAATCCCGCTGAACCCGCCGCTCGGCGCGTCGCAGAACAAGCGCCTCCGCGGGCGAGCCGGCGACCGGGCGGCCGATTTCCCGGCCCCGATCGTCGTCGAACGCCCGATCAACGACAACGCGCGCTGATGCCGCTGACGTCGCCCCCTCAGGCGCGGACGTCCACGACCTCAGCGCGTGGAAAGCGCACCTTCGGGGCCGCCGCGTACTTATCCCCCACGGAGCGGTATCCCGCCGCGCAGGCCACGACTGTGCCGTAGCCCGTGCCGGCTAGGCCGAGGATCTCGTCATACCTGCGGGGCTCGATGCCCTCCATCGGGCACGTGTCCACGCCGAGCAGAGCCGCCGCGAACATAAACTGGCCCAGCGCGATGTAGGCCTGGTGGTCCTGCCAAGTATCCAACGTGCCTTCGCGGCGCGCCCGCTCGACGCTGCCCTCCATCATCCCGCGGAACTTGGCCAGCGACTCCTCCGCCACCCCGCGCACCGCAGCAGTCCGCGCGACGTGCCGGTCGATGTGCGCCGCGTCCAGCCCCCGCCGGACCGTGAAGACCACGAAATGCGAGCAGTCCCGCGGCTGGCTCTGCCCGTAGGAGGCAGCCTGCAGCGGATCCCGTAGTTCCGGCTGGGTGACGACCACGAACCGCCACGGCTGGAGCCCAAGGGAGGACGGCGTCAGCACCAAGCTTTCCTCCAGCGCCGCCCACATCGGCTCCGGGATGGCGCGCGCCGAATCAAACTGCTTGGTGGCGTAGCGCCAGCGGAGGGCCTCGAGCAGGGGAGCGGGGGAAGAGGGAGTCATCGGGTGAAAGGGGCGAAGCTGGGCCGCGCGCCGCGCCGGCGCAAGCCGCGGGGCTTACCGTTCCTCGCCCCAACGCCGCGCCAGCATCCCTCCCGCGACGAGTTGCACGGTGTGGTAGACCATCAGGGGCAGGAGGATCATCCCCAGGGCCGGGTGCGCGCCAAAGATGAGCTTCGCCATCGGCACCCCGGCAGCGAGGGACTTCTTGGAGCCGCAGAACACCAGCGCGACCCGGTCCTCGCGCGCCAGCCCCGCGAGCCGGGCGACGGAGGAGGCTGCGCCCAGCATCGCCGCGAGTACCGCCAGGCTCAGCGCCACGACGAGCGCGAGGGCCCCGGGACCCTGCCGACTCCAGACGCCCTCCTGGAAGGAGTCGCAGAACGAAGTGTAGACTAGAAACAGGATCACGCCCCGGTCTACGTATCCGATCTTCGCCTTGCGCGCCGCGAGCCACGCGCCCCACCACGGCCGCAGGGCCTGCCCGGCCGCCAACGGCAGCAGCAGCCACCGGACGAGATCCCAGATGACCGGCCCGAGCGGCCTCGTCTCCCCCGCCGCCCCGAGGACCGCCGCCACCCAGAGTGGCGTCAGCACGATCCCGAGCAGGCTGGAGGCGGTGGCGTTGAACACGGACCCGGCGACATTGCCCTGGGCCGCGGCCGTCATCGCGACGGAGGAGGAGACCGTAGAGGGGGCCGCACAGAGGAAGAACAGGCCGATCCGCAACGGCTCCGCCAAATGGCCCGCCAGCGCACGGTACAGCACCAGCCCGAGGAGCGGGAAGAGCACGAAGACGCACCCCTGCGCCAGCAGGTGCAGACGCCAGTGCAAAATCCCGGCCCGCAGCGCGCCAAAAGACAGGGCCAACCCGTGCAGGAAAAAGAGGAGCGCGACCCCAGACTTGGTGAGCAACTCCGGACGGAGTGCGCCGCCGGTCGCTCCAGGCGCGGGCCACAGCCACGCCAGCGCCGCCGCCGCGACCATCCCGAGCAGGAAACCGTCCGGTCGGAACCTCACCGCTGCCCCCCGATCCACTCGCGGAACCTTTGTCCGATCGCCGCCAGTTCCTCTCGCCCCTCAAGGCGCAACACCCAGAGGAGGATGACGTAGAACCCGGCCGCGCAGCTGATGATGAGGACCAGGCCGGCCGCATCCGCTGTCAGCCCCGAGGGAGCCAGGCGCTGCCACCAGTGGTGGATCGCCCGGACCACGCCGGCCATTGCGACGGTAGCGAGGAGGATCTTGCCCAGATCGCGGCGCAGATGGTGGAACGCCAGGCCCGGACGGCGACGTGCCAGAATCAGCTGCAAGTGCACGGCCTGGATTGCCAGCGCCACGTTGCTCGCCACCGCCAGCCCGAGCGTTCCCCACTTGCCCATCAGGATCAGGCTGAGACCGAGGTTGACGATGAAGCTGAGGGCCGCCGCGCGTACCGGCGTGGCGGTGTCCTTCTCCGCGTAGAAGGCGCGCAAGACCAACGTGGTAAATGCGAGGAAGGGCAGCCCCGCCGCGAAGATGGCGAGCACGGGTCGCATCGCCGCGGTGTCGGCGGGGCCAAACTCGCCTCGTTGAAACAGCACGCGCACGATCGGTTCGGCGAGCAGCGCGAGCCCCGCCGCCGCGGGCAGGTTGATCACGAGGATCAGCCGCATCCCCTTCCGGTAGGAAGCCGCGAAGGCATCCCACTCCCCGGCCGCCGCGTGCCGGGCGATCAGCGGAAACACCACCGTCGAGACCGCCAGCGTGAACACCCCGATCGGCAGTTCCATCAGCCGCGTCGCCAGATTGAGGATCGCGACCGCCGAGTCGTTGAGGGACAGCCCCACGAGCCGCGAGACGGAGATGTTGATCAGGTGGATCGCCGAGCCAAAGACGGTCGGCGCCATCAGGCGCAGGATCTGCCGCAGACCGTCATCGACCCCGAGCCCAAACTGCGGTCGCCACCCCTCGCGCCGCAGCGCCAAAGCGGGCACGACCAGCTGCAGCAGTCCGCCCAACAGGGTGCCCGCGCACAGCCAGAGCATCCGGCCCTCTGGGCTCGCCGCCCAACCGCCGTACGCGGCGCCGCCGAGGCAGCCGATCATCGCGAGGTTCAGCCACACCGGCGAAAGCGCCGGTTCGAGGAAGCGGTTGAGCGTCTGGAGCGCCGCGCTGAAGACCGCCGCGAGGCAGATGCAGACCAGGTAAGGGAAAAGGATCACCGCGAGATCCGCGGCCACCAGCCAACGCTCCAGCGCCGGGGCCACCTCCGTCCAGCGCCCCCCCCCGCCCGCGAGCCACCGCGGTACGAACGCCAGCACCAGCATCCCGCCTGCCACGATGCCGCCCGTGACCACCAGCAGCCAGCTGGCGACGCGGTTCACCAGCAGGAAAGCCGCCTCGCGCTGCGCCGCGCGGATCTCCTGCTGCAGCGTGGGCACCAGAGCCGCCGTGAGCGCGCCTTCCCCGAGCAGGCGCCGGTACAGGTTCGGCAGGGTGAAGGCGGTGTAGAACGCCGAGGCCAGCGCCTCGAGGCCGAACACCGCCGTCACCAAGGCGTCCCGCACCAGCCCGAGACAGCGCGACGCCAGGGTGGCGCCCGCCACCACCCCGATGTTCAGGAAGCTCTTGGACACCCTGCCACTCTGCGGAGCGGCGCCGCCGGCCCGCAAGACTTAGCCGAGCTCAACGGGCGGAAGCGCGCAGGCG
>JBILWD010000002.1:0-35330 GCA_044370095.1 Opitutaceae bacterium
TGGCCAGCAGCCGCGGGTACATCGGGTCGTCCGTCCGCTCGAGGATCCAGCCCGCCCCGGCGAGGCGCATCGTCAGCGCGCCCGCCGTGCCCTGCCCCGTGTTGAGATTCGTGTACCCGATGCCCCCGGTGTAATCGATCTGCCAGCGCCCGAACTCGTGCTCGGCCCCGAGGTCGACCTTGCGCGTCCGCACGTAGAAGTTGAGCGGGCCATCCATCAGGACGTCGAGGTTGGCGGCCGCGACGGGGCGCACCACAGTGACCCGCCCGTTGAAGAGCCCGGGGACGACGCCGGTGGTGGTGGCGTTGGGCACGGTGTTGGCGTTGCCGGTGAAGGCGCGCACCTCCATCCGCCGCCGGTGGCGCTCGAAATTGTCGTTGGCGAGGAGCGTCACCGAGAACCGCGTCTCGGGGGACCAGCGGTAGTCCGCGCGCAGGTTGGCGCTGGTCTGCTTGCGGTTGTTGATGTTGTCCCACTGGCGGAAGTCCCAGACGTACGCCTCAGGGTTGAGGGTGTTCTGGTAATCGAGGGTGGTGCTGGCGCCGCCGACGGCGTTCTCGCTGTAAAACAGGTTGAGGGCGACGCCGAGGTTCCGCTGCCCGCCGAACACATCGAACAGCTGCTGGTGGGCGAGCGTGGCCAGCGGGTGCGCGCGGTGCTGCTCCCGGGTCGGCGTCTGCTCAAAGAACGAAGGGGCCACGCGGGCGGTAAGGCTGTAGGTGGTGCGGCGCGGCTCGCGCATGCTCAGCGGCGAACGGGTCTTCAGGTTGATCGTGCCCCCGAGCGAGTCCGCGCCCTTGTCCGGCGTATGGCCCTTGGTGAGCTCAAGCGCCTCGAACATCGTCCCCGTGACGCTCTGGAGCTGGAACGTGCGGTTGAGGTTCACGCTCGGCAGGCCGCCGCCGTCGATGGTCACGGAGTTCAGCTGGGGATCCATTCCGCGGATGTTGAACCAGTAGGCGAGGCCCTCGTCGGTGGGGCTGCCAGCGACGCCGGGCAGGCGCATCACCACCTCGCCGGCGCTGAGGTTGGGCAGGTTCCCGAAGGAGTCCATCGCCACGACGTTCTTCACGTTCTCGGCGTTGCGCTGGAGGGTGAGCGCGGCGGCATCACCCTCGCGTTCCCCGGTGACCTTGAAGGCATCGAGGCGGTAGATGGCCGTGGTGAGGTCGAAGTTGCGTTCCACCCGGGCGCCGGCCGCGGCGGTGACGCTCGCGCGGGCGGCATCGAGTCCGAGGTAGGTGACGACCAGCGCGTGCTCCCCGGCGGGCAGGCCGGTCAGCACGTAGCGCCCGGTGCCGTCGGTGAAGGCCGCGCGGCCGAGGGCGGGCACCTCGACCCGGGCCCCCTCGAGGAGGTTGCCGGTGGCGGCGTTGCTCACGGAGCCGGTGACAACCGCCTCGGCGGCCCGCGCGGACACGGCGAGGAGGAACAGGAACAGCGGCAGGAAGCGGGTACGAAGGGGGAAGTCAGCGAGCATTGGGGATGCGAGGTGAAGAGGGTTGGCAAACGGGAACCAGCGGGGCCGGTCACAGCGGCTGCGAAGCTGAGCCACCCGCGTGCTTCGGGCAAGCGCGAGGCGGGCAGGAGGGCTTGCGCAGGCAAACGGCCCGGCTGAGCGAAACTGCCACCCGTTCCCGCCGGCCGGGGAAGGATTCCCCGGCTACACCAAACCCTGGCCCGCGGTCCTGCGGCGGATCTTCACCCCCGCTCCGGCTCAGAAGAACTTCTTCGCCTTCTCGAAGAACGAACGCGAGGTCGGCTCGTTGGCGTCGCCGCTCACCTTCGCGAACTCTTCCAGAATCCGTCGCTGCTCCGAGCTCAGGCTCGTCGGCACCTCCACCTGCACCCGCACCAGTTGGTCCCCGGTGGTCCCACCGCGCAGGCTCGGCATCCCCTTGCCCCGCAGGCGGAAGGTCGTCCCGCTCGCGGTCCCGGGCGCGATCTTCAGTGAGGCCCGGCCCGACAGGGTCGGCACCTCAATGGTCCCGCCCAGCGCCGCATAGGTGAACTTGATCGGGATGTCGCAGTACAGGTCATCCCCCTGCCGCTCGAAGAGCTCGTGTTCCTTCACCGTCAACACGATGTACAGGTCCCCCGCGGAACCTCCGGCGACGCCCGCCTCGCCATTGCCCGTCGACCGCAGGCGTGAACCGGTGTCGACGCCCGGCGGGATGCGCACGTGGATCTTGGTGTTCTTCGCCACCCGGCCCTCGCCCTTGCACCCCGTGCACGGCTTCTCGATCCGCGACCCAGCCCCACCGCAGGACGGACAGGTCTGCGTAAAGGTAATGATGCCGCCCGAGCGCCGCACCTGGCCGGAACCCCGACAAGTGACGCAATTGACGCGCCGCGATCCCGGCTCCGCCCCAGAACCATCGCACCGCTCGCAGGCCATCGCCTTGCGGAACGAAATCTCCTTCTCCACGCCGCGGGCCGCCTCCTCGAGGGTGATCTCCAGATCGTACCGGAGGTCCGAGCCGTCCTGCCCGCCTTGACCGCCGCCCTGGCCCTGGCCGCCGAACATTTCCTCGAAGATGCCCCCGCCGCCGCCACCACCGCCCCGCTGGCCAAAAACCTCGCGGAAGATGTCGAAGGGATCGTGAAACCCGCCCGCGCCCCCCGCGCCACCCCCGGGCCCGCGCGGCACGCCGCCGCCCCCCTCGAAGGCCGCCGCCCCGTAACGGTCGTACGCCGCTCGCTTCTCGGCATCGCTCAGCACTTCGTAGGCGTGCGAGACCTTCTTGAACATCTCCTCGGCCTGCTTGTTGCCGGGGTTCTTGTCGGGATGATACTGCACCGCCTTCTTGCGGTACGCCTTCTTCATCTCCTCCGCGGTCGCCCCGCGTTCCACTCCCAACAGTTGGTAATAATCTTCCTGCGCCATGGGAGTCGGATTATTTCGCGGGGCCGCTCGAGACCATCACGGACGCAGGACGCAGGAGTCGCCCGTTCAGACTGTAACCGGTGCGGACCACCGCCGCCACCTGCTCGGCCGGCATTTCAGACGGCTGGTGCGCGATCGCCTCGTGCTGGTGCGGATCAAAGGGCTGCCCGAGCGGATTGATCTCCTTCAGGCCGTGATTGGCCAACGCCGTGCGCAGCTGCCCCAGCACCATCTCGACGCCATTGACGAGGGTCTTGAGGTCCGCGGCGGGCTGCCGGGCGGCGCTGATCGCCATCGCGAGCGTATCCATCACCGGGAAGATGTCCTCCAGCACGCGTCCGGTCGCGGCCACGCGGAGATCGTCCTTCTCGCGGACGACGCGGCGGCGGAAGTTCTCGAGGTCAGCGGCGGCCCGCAGGAAACGGTCGAGGTTGGCCGCGGCTTCGGCTTTGGCGGCCGCCAGTTGCGCAGCAGCGTCCGCGGTCTCGGGCTTCGCCTCCGCGGCGGGCGGGGGCGGGACGGTGGACTCGGGCGGAACGGAGGCGGCGGGCTCGGGCATACGCGAAAAGGAAAGGAGCAAACACCCGGCCGGGCCGGACTTCAAGCCGCACTTCGCCCTGAGGTGGAGTCGGAGAGCGGCTCGTTGTAGCTGGGGCGCGTCGCCCCGGTCCACGCAGGCGGCAGTTCGCGTTCCCGGCAGCCCAGCGAGCGCCACCGCGCATCGCTGCGCGGAAGGCGCCTCGTTCCCACCTGCCGGGGCGGCGCGCCCCAGCTACACCAGACCGCGGCCATCCGAATTCCGAAGCCCAGAACTCTCCGGTCGGCTCGGTGTGGCTGGGGCGCGTCGCCCCGGTCCACGCAGGCGGCACCCGCTTTCGCGGCAGCCGTCCCCACGCCAACCCGCATCGCTGCGCGGAAGGCGCCTCGTTCCCGCCTGCCGGGGCGGCGCGCCCCAGCTACACCAGACCACCGACGCGGCGTCTATGGACGCCACGCACGGCCCCGATCGCGCCCTGCACCCCTTGCGCCTTTTGCGCCCCCCGACCCGACTCCTGCTCAGCCCGCGAAATTCTCCGTCACCAGCACCGTCGCCCCCTCGGGCGCGGTCAGAACGAACGCCCCCGCATACGGCGCGAGGACGTTGTCGCCCCGCCGGAGCGGTTCGCCCGCCCCCTCCAGCCGCCCGGCCACCACGCTCAGGATCCGCGGCTGCTCGCCCGCCGCCAACGTCAGGCGTTCACCCGGCGCCAAGGCCACCCGCCGCAACCGAAACTCCGGCGCCTCCGCCAACACCGCCGAACCCGGCGCCGCCCGCACCGGCCGCGGCTCCACGTCGTCCCAGAGGATCGAGCGTAGCGATTCCTCCACGTGCAGCTGGCGCGGCCGGCCGTCGAGGCCCACCCGCCCCCAGTCGTACACCCGGTAGGTCGTGTCGGAATTCTGCTGGATCTCGAGGATGAGGTTGCCGCCGTCGATCGCGTGCAGTTGGCCGCTGCGCACCAGCATCGAATCTCCTGCGGCGACCGGAAACCGGTGCACGCACTCCTCCAACGTCCCCGCGGCGAGGGCCGCGGCGAAGGCCTCCCGTGTGACGCCGCGACGCAGCCCCACAATGAGGTGCGCGCCCGGCTGGCACTCGGCCAAGTACCAGTTCTCGGTCTTCGGCTCCCCCCGGAGCTCGCCCGCCACGGCGGCGGGCGGGTGCACCTGCAGGCTCAGCCGTTCGCGGCAATCGAGCCACTTCACCAGAATCGGGAACGGCCGCGCCGCCGCCCATCCCGGTCCCATCACCCCCGCCGGATCCGCCGCAAGCACCGCCCGCAGCGACTGGCCGTCCCACGGCCCGCCGACGATGTGGGACTGGGCCTCGGGGCGGTCGACGAGTTCCCAGCTTTCACCGATCGGGCGCTCGCCCGGGGGCAACTCGCGCCCGAGAGCGCTGGCGAGGGCGCGGCCACCCCAGACGCGTTCCTGGTAGAGGGGGGCGAAACGGAGCAGCGGGAGCATCGGCATCAAAAGAGGGTAAAAGGCGGGCGGAGCAGGGGGATTTGCGTTTGACCGGCCGGGCGGATGGCCTCGGATTCGCACCCTGCCCGAATCGTCGGAGCCAAATGCCTAAGGCCGAGAGCTCAAACACTTTTGCCACCACCACGCGCGCGCCGATCCTTTGGGGGCTCGCGCTCGGGGCGGCGCTGGGCGGGGCCTACCTCACAGTCGCCCTCGCGACCTACGATCCCTCGCAGAGCCCGTACGACCACCAACCGCTGCCGACCGTGCGGGGCCCGGCGGGGATCGTCGGCGCCTACTTGGCGGCCTCGGTCTATCGGATGCTCGGCTTCGCCGGCTGGCTGCTGCCGCTGTTTGTGGCGTGGCTGGTCTACCTCGCGGTGCGCGGCTCGCGCCGGGTCACGCAGGCCCGCGTGCTGACGATGGTGCTGGGACTGCTCACGGGGGCGGGCATCGCGGCGATGTTCGCGGCGGAGACCTGGCGGAGCAACTGGTGCCCGGCAGGGCCCGGCGGGTTCATCGGCCTGTGGCTCTACCACGGGTTCCTCGAACCCCTGCTCGGCGGCTTCGGCGCCGGACTGCTGCTGGTGTCGGTCTATATCGCCTGCTTGGTCTTCATTTTCTTCAGCGACCTCGGCGCGGAATTCCAACGGGCACTCGCCGCCTTCGCCGCCTGGCGGGCGGAACGGGCCAAGCTGGCCGCGGAACGCTCGGCGCAGCGCCAGCAGGAAGCCGAACTGTTGCGTAAGGCTCAGGCCGCCGCCGCGGCCAAGGAAGCCACCGCCAAGGAAAAGCCCGTCGCTACCCCCACCCCCGCCCTCGTCGGGCCCTCCGGCCCGAAGGTCGCGGCCCCGAAGGCGGACGGCGATCCCCTCACCCGCCGCGCCCCGCGTACGCCCGCCCCGGAACCCCCCTTGGCCGAGCCTCCGGCCCCGCCCGCCAAGCCCACCCCCGCGGCGGAAAAGCCGGCTCCCGCCGCCACCCCCGCTCCGGGCAAGGTGGCCCTGACGATCGTCAAGCCCGAGGAGCCGCGGAAGGCCGCGCGCGTGGCCCTGCCCCAGAGCGAGGACAAGAATTACCAGTTCCCGCCCCTTTCCCTGCTGCGCGAACAGGTGCGGGCCTCCGCCGCCGATGGCGAAGAGGAGCACCGCCAGAACGCGATCAACCTGCTGCGCATCCTCTCCGAATTCGGCGTCGAGGTCACCTTGGGCGAAATCCACGTCGGGCCCGTCATCACTCGCTACGAGGTCGTCCCGGCCCCGGGCGTGCGCGTGGAGAAGATCTCCGGCCTCGACAAGAACATCGCCCTCGGGATGCGGGCCCAGTCGGTGCGCATCCTCGCGCCCATCCCCGGCAAGGCTGCCGTGGGCGTCGAGGTACCGAATCAGCGGCCCACCCCCGTCGGGATGCGCGAATTGCTCGAAAGCGAGGACTGGGGCGGCACCAAGGCGGAGATCCCCATCGCGCTCGGCAAGGACGTCTCCGGCGCCCCGCTGGTGTCCGACCTCGCCAAGATGCCGCACCTGCTCATCGCGGGCGCCACCGGTTCCGGTAAGTCGGTCTGCATCAACTCCATCGTCGCCTCGATCCTCTATTCGAAGAGCCCGAAGGACCTGCGGATGATTATGGTGGATCCGAAGGTCGTGGAGCTGAAGATCTTCAATTCGCTGCCGCATATGCTGATCCCGGTGGTGACGGAGCCGAAAAAGGTGCCCGCCGCCCTGAAGTGGCTGCTGAAGGAAATGGAGCAGCGCTACCAGATCTTCGCCAAGGTGAACGTCCGCAACATCGTGGGCTTCAACCAGCGGAAGCGCGGGGGCGAGGAACCGCCTCCGCCGCCCGAGGCCCAGGGCACCCTCGAGGGCGTGGACCCGCTCGCCGGCGTGGAAATCCCGGACCGCCTGCCGTACATTGTCGCGATCATCGATGAATTGGCGGACCTGATGGCGGTGGCGCCAGCGGACATTGAAACCAATATCGCGCGTCTCGCCCAGCTGGCCCGCGCGGCCGGCATCCACCTCATCATCGCCACCCAGCGGCCCTCCGTGAACGTCATCACCGGCGTCATCAAGGCCAACCTCCCCTCCCGCATCGCCTTCCAGGTGGCCTCGCAGGTCGATTCGCGCACCATCCTCGACACCAAGGGCGCGGACACCCTGATCGGCCGCGGCGATATGCTGTTTTCGCCCCCGGGCTCCTCACGCCTCGTGCGGGCGCAGGGCGCGTTCGTCTCGGACGAGGAGGTGCAGGCGATGGTCGAGCACCTCAAGCGCAACGGCCCGCCGCAGTACGCCCAGTCCGTGCAGCAGCAGATCGACCGCGCGGCGCGCGAGGACGAGGACGGCGAGGGCGAGGACGGGGACCTCGGGGACGACGATGAGTTGTATCACGAGGCGATGGAAGTGCTGAAGGCCACGCGCCGGGCGAGCACCTCGATGCTCCAGCGCAAGCTGAAGATCGGCTACAACCGCGCCGCCCGCATTATGGAAATTATGGAGGAGAAGGGCATCGTGGGGCCGGAGAACGGTTCGAGCCCGCGCGAGATCCTCGTGGACCTCGATAGCCTCTGAGCGGCCCGCGCGGGGGCCTCCGGCGCGCCCCGGCGTGTTTCGAGGTGACTTGCCCCGCGCCATCCCCTAACTCCCCCCTTATGCAGACCATCGGCGAACGACTCGAGGAAGCGCGCAAGAAGAAGGGGATTTCGCTGCGCGAGGCGGCCGAGGCGACCAAGATTCGCGGCGATTACCTGCAGAAATTCGAGAGCAACCACTTCGACATCGGGCTCACCGAGATCTACGTCCGCGGCTTCCTCCGGACCTACGCCAACTTCCTGAAGGTCCCCTCCGACCGGGTTCTCGCTGACTATGCGGCGCTGGGGCGCGGCGAAACGCGGCCGCGGCCCTCGGCCCGCGAGATCTACGGCCGGCTAGACGTGTCGACGCCGCCGTTCGAATCACCCGCCGCGCGGACCTCCGCGGAGGAGGGAGAGGCGGAAGACCAGGTGCCGGCGCGCCCGGCGCCTCCGCGGGCGCGGCCCGGCAGCTCGCTGCCGACGGGGCCCGATCCGGCAAAGGTGTTTCTCTATGCCAAGTGGGGCGCGATCACCGTCGCCTCGCTGATCGTCCTCTTCCTCATCAAGGGGATCTTTTTCAGCAGCTCGCCCGAGCCCGTGAAGCGGCCTGCGCCCGCGGCCGCCGCGCCCAAGGGCCCGCAACTGGGCCTCGTGGCGAACGGGGCGGTGGAGGTGACCCTGCGGCGCAAGAACGCAGACGACTCCGAAGGCGAGATCGTCTACACGGGATTCCTTGCGGCCGGTGAGACCCGCTCCGTGCCGCGGCCCGGGGCCTTGTTCGTTCAGGCCAGCGTGGCCGAGAACCTCGACCTCGAGATCAACGGCAAGCGTTACAATCTGGGCCAGATGCTCGGCACCGGCCCGCGCCGGGGCCAATTGCCGGCGCCCTGAGCGTCTGCCGTCGGCGCGAAAGGGTCGGGGCGGCCATTCGTCTCCCCATTGCAGGTTTCGTCCTGATCCGTTCGTTTCCCCGATGACCGTCCTGCTCACCGCGATTCTGGTCAGCGCGTGCCTCGGGGCGCTGGTCGGCCTGATCCGCCAATGGGGCGATCAGCAGGGCGCGGAGCCGGGGGAGTTCGCGGGCGTACGCACGCACACCCTGTGGGCGGTCCTCGGGTGCCTCGCCGCGCACCTGAACGATACCTTCCCCTACGCTCTCGCGGTGGTGCTCGTCGCGGTGCCGGCGCACCTGATCGCGCGGGCCTTCCGCCCCGGAGCGGCCGAGCCACCGGGCAGCACCTCGTTCGCCGGCGCCCTCCTCACCGTGCTCTGCGGCGTGCTCGTTGAGGGCGGGGAAACGCGGATCGCCGTCGTGGTGGCGGCCCTGACGATGGTTCTGCTCGGCTCGAAGCAGCCCATCCACGCCTGGGCGCGGGCGCTGACCGCGCAGGACGTCCGCGCGACCCTGCAATTCGCGGCGATCTCCGGGGTGATCTTACCGCTGGTGCCGGATCGCCCGCTGGGGCCTTACGGGGCCTTCAACCCCTACACCACCTGGCTGATGGTGGTGCTCATCTCGGGCCTCGGCTTCGCCGGGTACGCTGCCATCCGCCTGTTCGGGGCGCGCGCGGGCATTCTGCTGACGGGCCTTTTCGGCGGACTGGCGTCGAGCACCGCCTCGACCTTGGCCTTCAGCCGGCGGAGCCGCGAGGAGCCGGGCCTCGATGCGCACTACGCCCTCGCCGTGGCGGCGGCGTGCACCGTGATGCTGCCGCGTGTGCTGGCGGCGCTGGCCGTGATCAACCCAGCCTTCGCGCGCACCCTGCTCGTGCCCTTCGGCCTGATGGCCCTGCCGGGCGTGGTCTATATGGCGTGGGTCTGGCGGCGGGCGCAGCCGGGGCACGTCCCGGGGGATACCCCGGCGCTGGGCAACCCGTTGAGCCTGCGCACGGCGGTGAAGTTCGCCGCCCTGTACGCGCTCATCGCTCTGCTGGTAAGGGCGTTACGAGAGCAAGGTTGGACCGAGGGACTGCTGCCGCTGAGCTTTGTCTCGGGCCTGACGGACCTCGACGCGATCGCGCTGTCGGTGGCGCGGGATCCCACGGTGGCGGGCGCGCGCCCGGAGCTGGCGACCGTGGCGGTGGTGCTGGCGGCGGTGGCGAACACCCTGCTGAAGGGCGGCCTCGCCTTGGGGCTGGGCTCCCCGGGCCTGCGGCGGCGCGTGGCCCTCGTGCTGGGCCTGACCGCGTTGATGGGTCTGGCGTGGATGGCGGCCTAGGGGGAAGGGGCCAGGCACGACCAGCGCGAGCGTCGGCGGAAACAGCCGCGAGAGCGCGAAGAGGGGGATCCCTCTGGGGCACCCTCACCCCGGAGAGCATCCTTGACTCAGCCGTGACCCTCGACCGTTGAGCCGCCGACTTGACCTCCCTCGATCCCATCGGGGCGTCCATCACCGTTCCAGGCGCCACGGCTCGCGCGGTTTCCCCTCCACTGTGGCGTTCGAAAACTAACCCTCTAGGACCCACGCGCGGACCGGGCTCGTTCCCACTTTTCCGGGCGAGCCCCACGAAATCCTTACGAGGAACGCCCCCCAGAACACGACCCGGTCGCCGCAGCCTACGGATTCCCCGGAGCCAATCCGGGACGATCGCAAGGTAGCGGATCCCAGGCGCACCGACCTAGATGTACTGCGGGGTATCGCTATGCTCCTAGGCATCGTTCTCCACTCCCTGATGAGTTTTATGCCGTGCCCCTGGCCGTTCCAGGACAGCAGGCAGAACGACCTGTTCTTCATCCCGGTGGCCGCCATCCACCTGTTCCGGATGCCCCTGTTTTTCCTACTCGGCGGGTTTTTCGCGATGTTTGTCCTGCGAAAGCAAGGCTTGCGGGGTATGCTCCAGCACAGGACCCAGAGAATCCTTCTGCCCCGGCTGCTCGCGCTCATCACGATTGTCCCGCTGAGCAACTTCCTGCGTCATGGGGAAGTGAATTCGCAGGTGGCCGAGCCCCGGCACCGGGGCGAACTGGCCGAAGCCATCGTGGCCGGCGACCTTCCGGCCGCCGAGCGTCCTGCTCGACCGCGGGGCGAATCCCGCGGCGCGGGACAAGGCGGGGCAAACCGCCGGCAGCTCCCCTTCATTCGCCCAGATCCACGCTCCGCTAGGCAGCGGGGCATCCCCTCCCACCGATCACGCCGCCTTGACCGCGGCAACGGCCGCCTCGCGCTTATCGTACATCGGGTAGGAGGTCGCAAATTGCGCGATCTCGAAAATCTCCCGCACTTGGGGCTGCAAACTGCATACCGACAATGTCCCGCCTTCGTGGCCCATCCGGCGCCCGACGAGGAAAAACTCCCGGAAGCCCGCGCTGCTGACATAGCCCACCGCTGCCAAATCAATCACCAGGTGCCTAGCCCTGGACTCATCAAGCTTGGCGTTGAGCGCGGCCTTGAAGTCGTGGCAGGCCGTAGTGTCGATCCGCCCGGCGGGCGCAACGATGAGCACATTGCCGTCCGAGGAAAAGGTACATTGCATACGGGGGGACTGAGTCCCGCCTTCCCGCTCGGCAAGGGTTTTCCTCGACCGCGCACCGCTCCGGTTCCACCCGGTTCAAGCCTAGAGATCGCCTTGCACCGCCGTCCGGCCTTGCATTTCGTCGCGGACCGCTCCGGTCTCTTAACACTATGACGCCAGGACGCGCTCCCTCGTTGGTCGAGCAGGCGCGCTTGCTGGTGACCCTCCTCGCGCTGGTCCTGGTTTTTGCGCGGGTTCCGGTCTCGGCCGAGATTCCCACGGTGAACGCGGGGGTGGGCGCTCCGAACTCGCGGCAGGGGAGCCTGCCTCCCTTGCCTGAAGCCCCCGTGGCCATCGATGCCATCCGCGTCAGCGACCCGGCGGGCGCGCGCCGGTCCCTGGCGGAATATACGGGGCCGGCGGCCACGGTCATCGTGTTCCTCTACAATGATTGTCCCATGAGCAAGAGGGTCGCCCCGCTCCTGGAGGAGATCTGGCGGGGCGGGCGGGGACGGGGAGCGCGGCTGCTGGGCGTGTTCATCGACGGGACGGACTCCGCCGAGCCGGAACATTTCGGGCGGGAATTCGGGCTCACTTTCCCCCTGCTCGTGGACACCGGCGGGGAGCTGGCGTCGGCGCTCTCCGCGACCGTCGTGCCGGAGGCGTTTGTCTTGGACCGGGAAAACAAGGTGCAATACATCGGCCGCATCAACGATGCCTACCAGGTCCGCGGCGAACTGAGCCCGACCCCGGTCCGGGAGGATTTGCGGGAGGCGCTCGACGATGTCCTCGCGGGAACCAAGGCGCGGTTGCCCCGCACCCTAGCCGTGGGCTGCACCCTCGGTTTGCTGGGGAAAAAGAAGATTGTCCCGCCTCAGGCTGAGGCCTCGGTAGGGAGAGCGGTGACCTATCACCAGGACGTGGCGCCGATCCTCCGGAAGCATTGTATGTCGTGCCACAGTCCGGGCAACGCGGGGCCATTCTCCCTCACCACCTTCGCCGACGCGGTGGATATGCTGCAGATGGGCCTGCAGGAGATCAAGGCGCGGCGGATGCCCCCCGCCCAGGCCGAGAGCGATCTAGAAATCATCCGGCCGAACACGATTCCCCCGGAGGAAGTGGAGATCCTGCGGGCCTGGGTCACGGGAGGGGAAAAGGAGGGCGATCCGGCGACCGCGACCCGCCTAGCGCCCTTGCCCAACCTGAAGGATTTCCAGGCGAATCTCGGCCCACCCGACATCATCATTGAACAGGGCGGCCCGTTCCGCCTCGGTCCGACGGGGAGTGATGTGTACCGGCACCAGGTCTTCCGGCTTAACCACGACCAAGACCTGCGGGTGCGCGCCATCCAATTGCTGCCGTCCGAACACTCGATCGTGCATCACGCGCTCATCGGCTATATGCCGCATTCCGAGGCGCAGCAGGCGCTGCGGACCTACGGCGGTCCGGGGCCCACCTACGCGGAGGGTGATTCCGGGCCGGGATTCTGGGCGCACCACGGGATCGGTTTCCGCATCCTGCCGCCGCGCGACGACGGGGTGGCCCGCTTCAGTTTCCTCAGCGCGTATGTCCCGGGGACGGAAGCCTACGCGGCGCCGGAGGATGCCGACTACGTCATTCCCGCCGGCTCAGACCTCGTCGTGCAGGTCCACTACCACCGGAACGGCAAGCCGGCGCAGGACTCCACCCGGATGGGGCTCTGGCTGCGCAAGGATGGCCGGATTCCCCCGAAGGTTGCGGGCATCTTTTTCCTCCACGGCGACCTGGTGGTGATTCCCGCGGGGATGAAAAAAATGCGCGTCACCGGCCATTGGTCGGTTCCCGAAGACGCCACGATCGCGGCCATCGGACCCCATGCGCATATGCTGGCCCAGTCCTTGGAAGTCACCGCCGACCTTCCAGGGCGGGGCAGCGTGCTCCTCGTCCGGGTGCCGCGGTGGGATTACGACTGGCAACAGCCGTATTTTTTCCGCACGCCCTTTTTCCTGCCGAAGGGCACCAAGATCACCGCCACGGGCGTCTTCGACAACAGCGCGGATAATCCGCGTAATCCCTTCAGCCCGCCCCGGCCCGTCTTTCTCGGCGAGGCGACCGAGGACGAGATGCTCCTGCCGATGCTGGTGCTAACTTCCGAAAAGCAGCTTGATCTGTCCGGCGGCTCTTTCGCGCGGTTCGGCGCCTCGGTGATACGGGCCAATTTTCTGCGCGACCTCTACTATGACCGGCTGGCTTTCGAGGTGCGGCCCGACGGGAAGGTCATGCGTGTCGGCTACACGACCACCGACGGCGTGCTGCACCGCTTGAGCCAACCCGTCGACCCTACCGTGCCTGCCGCCGAATACATGAAGGAACAACCGTGAAAGCTGCCTCGGGCGATTCGCCCGCTTTACCGGCCCCAGGACGCTTCCCGCTGCTCGTAGACCAGCTGGGGGTATCCGCCCCCGACTCCGGCCGCGCGCTGCTGTCCGAGATCACGCTCGCGGTCAAACCCGGGGAGTTTGTCTGTGTCCTAGGCCCGAGCGGTTCGGGGAAGACCACGTTGATGCGCACCCTCCTCGGGCAGTTGGCGCCCGACCGCGGGGAAGTCCGCTTCGGGCCGCTCCGCGTGAGCGGGGACGCCAGCGTGCTGCGCGGACTAGTCGGTTACGTGCCGCAGAAGGAAATCGTGCACGATGCCCTGCCGGTCGCCCGGGCCTTGCATTATGCGGCGCAACTGCGGCTGCCGCCGTCGCTCGGGAGCAAAGAGGTGGCGCAACGCATCGGCACCGTAGCGCACGATGTGGGGATTTCGCATCGGCTCGACACCCCGGTGGCGAAACTGTCCGGCGGTGAGTCCAAGCGGGTCAGCCTCGCGGTGGAGTTGCTCGCGCTTCCGCGCGTCCTGATCGTCGATGAAGCGACGAGCAGTCTCGATCCGGCGAGTGATGCGCGGATTATGCGGCTGCTGTCCGAATACGCGAAGTCACACCACATCACGGTGCTTTGCGTCACGCACCATCTGGAAAACGCCAAGCTCGCCGACCGCCTCGTCGTGCTGGCCTCCGGGCGCCTGGTGTGGTCGGGCGGAGCCAAGGAGGCCCTCGAGCACTTCGGGGCGGCAAGCCTCTCGGACATCTACGTTCTGCTCGAAGATCTCCCGGTCGAGCAATGGGTGGGACTCCACAAGGTCTTCCAACACCAGCAGGAGGCGTCCCGCGAGGAGCCGGGGTCAACGGCGAGGGGCAAGGACCAGGTTCCGGCGCCTCCGGAAAGGCCCAGTTGGTTGCGCCAATTCAGCGCGCTGCTGCTCCGGGGATTAGAGGTCATAGTGCGCAGCCGCCGCTCGGTTGCCTTTATCGTCGGGGTTCCGCTGCTTATGGTGGTGTTCGCTTACGCCGGTTTTTCCCAAGAGAACTTTGGCGAAAGGGCCTACCTAACTAGGCCGCTAGAGGCGCGAGAGATCCAGCTGGCCGGCCAGCTTTGGGGCCATACGCTCGATGCCCTGGCGCTGCCCAACGAAGGCGAAGACACGGTGGCCAACATTCCCGCGCAGATCCGGGTTTTTCTGGACAAGGAAAAGCGGCTCAAAGCCAAGTTAGGTTCGCCGGAAACCGCCGCCCTCGCCCAACGCGCCCTCGCCGGCGAGTTGTCGCTCGTGCCGGAAAGAGAAATCACGAACCCGTGGCCGATCTGGAAATTCCGCTTCACCGTCATCTTCGGGATCCTCATCCTCGGCTTCCTCGCCGGGTTGACGGCAATCGTGAAGGAACGGCCGATCCTGGAGCGGGAGTCCGCCAACGGAGTGGCGACCAGCGCGTACCTTGCCTCGAAGTTTTGCCTGCTCGGAATCGTGCTGGCCGTGCAGATTGTGCCCTCGGTCCTAGTTCTCTACGCCCTCTTCGGGCTCCCCGTCGCGCTGGCCAACTCGGCCGCCTGGAGCGTGATGTTCGACGGGAGCGCGCGACTCGGCGAACTGGGACCGTTTCTTCTGCTCAGCTGGTTGGCCGCGATGGTTTGCGCGGGCATCGGGCTGGTTTTTTCGGGACTAGTGAAAAACCGCGAGCAAGTGTTGCTCGTCCTTCCCCTGCTCATTCTGCCCCAATTGCTGCTAAGCGGACTGCTGATCCGGCTGCAGGGAGGATTACTGACGACCCTAGCCGAGATATTCGTTCCCGCGTTCTGGGCCTTCCGCGGCGCCATCGATTATGTGGTCGTAGATCCGCCGATCCCGCTTTACGATATGGGCCAAGCCTTCACGCGATGGCAGGCGGCCGGCGCCCTCTCCCTGCAAATGCTGGCCCTGTGGACGCTCGCCTACCTCGCGCTGGTGTTCAGCCTGCGTGAACGCCCGGGATCGCCACGCAGGGGTTGAAGCTGGGTTCCACGGCCCTGCACCGGTGCCCGGCACTCGTGCTGGGTCTCACCGCCGCGATGGGCGTGGGGTGGATGGCGGCTTAGGCCGCCCACCCTCCCGCGCTCCCGCCGCCCCGGGGCGTACGCCCCGGAAACAACCGCAATCAACTCCTAAACCACTCTGGAGCTGCGGATTAGGAATTCCATTCCAGCCCCGATGACACCCAGGAGCCGGCTCGGCCCAGGGATCCTTTCCCCAGCCTGATCCTTCGATTCTCCTCCCAGAATCCTTCGGTTATCCTTCGGTTATCTTTCGCTATTACGAGGCACTTAGCTCTATTTTTAGGCCAATAACCGAAGGATAACCGAAGGATGACCGAAGGATGACCGAAGGATAAAGCTTCCAGGATCGAAGGGAAAAGGTCGGGAAACGCTCCCGGACGGGGGTCGTGACCGGCGCGGGTCAGGCGGCCGCCACTGTCGATGCGGGGGCGGGAGCGGGGCAGTCTGCGGGAAAGATGCGGACGCCGTCCCGGGCGATCTTCTCCTGCAGGCGCGGGTTGGTGGCGCGCTCAAGGCGAACCACATCCAACTCGTAGATCAGCGGCGCTTCCTCGAGGGCGGCGCAGAGGTCGGCCCACTGGCGGCGGTCCGCGGTGGGCGCGGCAATGGCGAGGTCGACGTCGGAGGCGCGCCGGGCGGAGCCGGTGGCCCGGGAACCAAAGAGACGGGCCTCGGCCACGAAGGGGAAGCGGCCGAGCGTCTGCCGCAGCACGGCAAGGTCGCGTTCCCGCAGCATCAACCGGCTCATCGGGTCAGTCCCACGAGAGGGCTTGGATTCTCGCCGCCATCGCGCCCAACAGAGGGGCGTAATCGCGGACCACATTACGATGGATGCCCGCAGCCAGCGCCTCGTCGTAGGCATGGCTGGTGAGGTTCCGGTCCTCGACCATCTGCAGCCACAGATCCGCTTCCTCCGCGGTGGGAATCAGGCCCTCCGCAAACGCCTTTTTGAGGGTCGGACGCGGACCGCCGGCCTCCACCCCCTGCCGCTCCAAGTACAGCTTGAGGGTCTTCCAAACGAGTTCGAAGGAGAATTCGAAACGTTGGATGACGGCGTCCCGCACGAGGCCATCGGCGGGCACGGCAACGGCCTCCTGCAGGCGGGCGACGGCTCTCGCGACGTCAGCCTGGCGCTCGGCGAACCGTTCCTTGCTCATTGGGTCAGGATGGGATGGAAAACGGGCCGAAGGCGAGCCCGGTTGCGGCGAGGTTCAGCCAAGCGAACGAAAGAGGCCCCATGATCATGATTGGATCACCTCTCGCCGCCTTGAAGCCTGCCAACAAAGTACCAAGTCACCTCGGCGGCCGCGGGGTTCCTTCGCGCCAAAAAGCGCACAATTGACTCAAGATCCCGACCCGCCTGCGCCGAAAGAATTACCTCGAAGCCCATCCATTGATTTGCCGCCGAACCTCTTCCACCGCGACCGGCGGTTCGGAGGCCAGGGAGTGAACTCCGGCGTCCAAGGCCGCCAGCAAAGCGGGGGTCTCCGGCATCAGACGCGAATTCAGCCAGTCGGCCAGCGCCCGCTGCTGCCCAGGCGGAAGCTGCACAATGGCGTTTTCGATCTCGGCAATCGTGCTCACGCCAAAAAACAATGATCGTTTCCCGCACCCCGCAAGCCCGCCCCGCGCCCACTTCGGGCGTGACCCGGGCGCGGCCCGCGCTGTGCTGGACGCGCGATGACCCCGCCCCGCGTCTTCCTGTCCCTGTTGTTGCTCCTGCCCGCCCTGGTCCCGGCCGCGACGCCGGCCACGCGGTTGCCCCCGGCGGGGATCGAGGTCCCGGCCGCCGCCCGCGCAGAGCTCACCGCCGCCGCCGCTGCCTTGGCCGCGGACCTCGCCCAGCTGCGGGCCGAGCTGGTCGAACCGAGCCGAAAAGAGCTCCTCGAACTCACCCCCGACGCCGAGATCTTCCACAAGGCGGTCGACTGGGCCCTGCGGCACGATGAGTTCTTCGATCTGAAACAGGTCGCGGCCGCCCACCGCGCCCTCGCCACCGGCCGCGAGCGCGTCGCCGCCCTGCGTCGCGGCGAGGCCCCCTGGCGGAACGCCACCGGCCTGGTGGTGCGCGGCTACCGCTCCCGCATCGACGGCTCCGTCCAGCCCTACGGCCTCGTGATCCCGCCCGATCTGACCCCCGGGCGGCCGCGGCGGTTGATGGTCTGGCTGCTCGGCCGCGGCGAAAAGCGCACCGAGCTCGCCTTCATCGGCGAACGCGAGGCGGGGCCTCCCCAACTCACGCCCTGCGACACGGTCACGCTCATCCCCTACGGCCGCTTCTGCAACGCGACCAAGTTCGCGGGCGAGACGGATGTCTTCGAGGCGCTCGCCGCCGTGCAGGCGGAACAATCGATCGACCCAAACCGGATCCTCGTCGCCGGCTTCTCGATGGGCGGCGCGAGCACTTGGCACCTAGCCACCCACCACGCCGGCCTCTGGGCCGCGGCCGCCCCGGGCGCGGGCTTCGCCGAGACCGCCGCCTACGCCAAGGTCTTCGCCCCCGGCAAGGAGCCGCCCACCGCCTGGGAACAGAAGCTCTGGGGCTGGTACGACGCCACCGCCTACGCCCGCAACCTGTCCCATTGTCCGACCATCGCCTACAGCGGGGAAATCGATCCGCAGAAGCAGGCGGCCGACGTGATGACGGCCGCGCTGGCGCAGGAAGGCCTCACCCTCCCCCACCTCATCGGCCCCGGCACCGCCCACAAGTACCACCC
Source organism: Opitutaceae bacterium (assembly GCA_044370095.1). Taxonomy (GTDB): domain Bacteria; phylum Verrucomicrobiota; class Verrucomicrobiia; order Opitutales; family Opitutaceae; genus ER46. The sequence continues at coordinate 18,031 of JBILWD010000002.1, forward strand.
CGAAGTCCGCCAGGACCTCACCGCCCGCCTCGAAGCCCTGCTCGACCGCGGGCGCGATCCCCGACCCGCCAAACTCCAGGTCACCACCCGCACCCTGCGTTACCCCGGCGCCTCTTGGCTGCGCTTCGAGGGATTGGCGGAACACTGGAGCCGCGCCGACCTCGAAGGCACCCTCCGCGGCGACACCGCCGTGGACGTCACCACCCGCGGCACCACGGCCGTGCGCCTCGTCCTCCCCGGCCTGCGGCAGGTGCGGATCGACGGGCAGGAGGTGGCCCTGCCGGCCCCGGCGCCCGAAGCGGTGCTGCACCGCCAGGACGGCGTCTGGCGGGCCGGCCCCCCACCGGCCGGACCCCGCAAACGTCCGGGCCTGACCGGGCCGGTGAACGACGCGTTCCTCGACCGTTTCCTGTTTGTCCGCCCCACGGGTAAAGCCTGGCACCCGGCGGTCGGCGCTTGGACCACGGCGGAACTGGAGCGCGCCCGCAGCCTTTGGCGCACCCTCTTCCGGGGGGATGCCCCCATCAAGGACGACACCGCCGTCACCGCCGAGGACCTCGCGCAGAGCCATCTCATCCTCTGGGGCGATCCGGGCGCGAACCGGCTCCTCGCGCGACTGTTGCCCGACCTCCCGCTGCAATGGGACGCGCGAACGCTGACCTTCCGGGGCGAGCGGCGCGACGCCGCGCACCACGCCCCGATCCTGATTTATCCCAATCCGCTGAACCCGGAAAAGTACGTGGTCCTCAACACGGGCATCGACTTCCGGGACCACGCCTACGGTTCCAATTCCCTGCAGACCCCGAAGCTGCCCGACCACGCGATCGTCGACCTGCGGGAGCCTCCGGGCTCGCGGTGGCCGGGACGGATCGTGGCGGCTGGCTTCTTCGACGAGGCCTGGCGCTGACCCCGCGGACGCGGGACGGGCGCGGGGTAGATTTCAGGCAAAAGCGCCTTGCGGTTTGCCCGGAGCCGGCCTGCCTTGCACGTCGCGCGCAACCTCGCGGGCGGCGCGTTCGTCCTCTCCGGTGCCCACCCCTCCTTCCGCCATGATCCGCTTCCTGCCCCCCCTCCTCGCGGTCGCCGCCTTCGCGGCGGTCCCCAGCACCGTCCTCGCCACCAGCGGCTGGCTCAACTGGCGCGGGCCGGACCAAAACGGCGTCTCTACCGCCAAGACCAAGCTGCCGGACACCCTGGAGATCGGCGGCCCGAACCACCGCTGGTCCTTCAAGGTCCGCGGCGCGGGCACCCCGGTGGTGGCCGACGGCCGCGTGTACGCATTCGGCTTCTACGGTGAGACCACGGACGTCGAGGAGACCCTCCTCTGCCTCGATGTGAAGACCGGGGCCAAGCTCTGGGAGTACCGCTTCCGGGACTACCTCAGTGACACCACCTACAACCGCTACGCCATCGGCGCCCCGGTGGTGGATGCCGAGACCGGCAACGTTTACCTCGAGTCCACCTGGGGCCAGCTGTTCGCCTTTAACCGCGACGGCAAGCTCCTCTGGGAGCACTCGATGATGGAGGAGTACGGCCGCCTTACCTTCCCCAACGGCCGCACCGGCTCCCTCGCGATCGACGGCCCCCTCATCATCACGGACGGCATCACCGCCAACTGGGGCGCGGACGGTCCGGCCCGCAATCGTTTCTACGCCTTCGACAAGCGCACCGGCGAACTCGTCTGGTTCTGTACCCCGGGCATCGAGCCGCTCGACAGCACCTTTGCCACCCCGGTCTTCGGCAACCTCGGCGATCAGCGGGTGATGTACGCCGGCACCGGTTGCGGCAACATCGTCTGCCTCAACGTCCGCACCGGCGAACCGGTCTGGCGCTTCCGCCTCTCCCAGTCGGGCGTCAACGCGGACGTCCTCCTCGCCGGCCCGGGCAAGCTCATCGGGGTCCACGGCAAGGAGAACGTCGATGCCACCCACCACGGGCGCCTCGTCGCCCTCAAGATCCCCACCGAGTACCCCGCCGGCCCGAAGCCCCTGGTGTTGACCAAGGAGGTCGAGCTCTGGCGCAACGATGACTTTATGAGTTTCAGCAGCTCCCCGCTGCTGGTCAACGGCCGGGTCTATTCGACCATCGCCACCGGCAGCCTCCTCTGCGCTGACGCCGCCACCGGCAAACTGATCTGGAGCGAGAAGCTGGCGCCCGATCAGCTGCACGCCTCCCCCGCCTACGCAGATGGCAAGTTCTACGTGCCGATGCACAACGGCACGGTCCACGTCCTCAAGGACGCCGGCGACAAGGCGCAGATCGTCTCCGTCAACAAGCTCGACTCGCTGGTCCTAGGCGCCCCGGCCTTTTACGGCGATGCGGTCCTGATCTTCACCCGCGAATCCCTCCACTGCTTCGGCCCCAAGGCCACCGCCGCCAGCGTGCCGCCTTCGGTGGCATTCAAGCCGGAGCCGGCGGCCACTGGGCCGGTAGCCCAGATCCAGGTCGTCCCGGCTGAGTTTGCCCTGATCCCGGGCCAGTCCCAGTCCTTTAAGGTCTGGGGCCTCGACGCCGCCGGCCGCCGCGTGCGGGAGGTCACCAGCGAGGCCACGTGGGCCAAGTTCATCCCGCCGACCGCCCTCGTGAAGTCTGAGGTCGATGGTGAGCTCGCGGGCGCGACCCTGCGCACCACGCCCACCGCGCGGCTCTCCGCCGGCCAGTTGCAGGCCAAGTGGAACAACCTCACCTCCGTCACCCGCGGCCGCGTCGTGGCCGGCCCGGGCCACCGAGAGACCTTCGATGCGCTGCCGCTCGGCCAGAAGAACGCGGCCGGCGAGGACGTCGGGTTCCCCCCGCTCCCCTGGCTCGGCGCCCGGGTCAAGTGGCACGCCCTCGAGAAGGGCGGCTCCAAGGTGGTGACCAACCGCTTGGACAACATCCTGTTCCAGCGGACGATGAATTTCATCGGACCCTCGACCCTGCGGAATTACACCCTCGAGGCCGACGTGATGACGGACGGTGACCGGCGCGTGATGTCGTCGGTGGGCCTGGTCAACCAGCGCTACCTGATCACAATGGTGGCGAATAGCCGGATCCTCGAAGTCACCAGCAACCACGAGCGCGTAAAGGAATCCGTGCCCTTCGCCGCCCAGGCCAACACCTGGTACCGCCTGAAGACCCGGGTCGACAGCGACGGCAAGGGCGGCGGCTGGGTGCGGGCCAAGCTCTGGCCCAAGGCGCAGCCGGAACCCGACAAGTGGACCATCGAGGTCCGCCAAGAGAAACTCCACGACCGCGGCGCCCCCGGCGTCTTCGCCTTCTCCCCGCAGTCCCTGAAGCGCGTGTACCTCGATAACCTCGCCCTCTCCGCCAATGAATAAGCCCGCCCCCCTCTCCCGCCCCGCCACCCTGTTCGCCCTGCTGGCGCTCTCGGCCGCCCCGGCCGCCGCCAACGACTGGCCGATGTGGGGCGGCAACGCCTCCCGCAATATGGTCCAGCGGGCCACCGGGCTCCCGGATGACGTCGTCACCGGCAAGCTGATCCCCAAGACCGAGACCATCGACCCGCAGTCCACCAAGAACGTCCGCTGGGTGACCAAGCTCGGTTCCCAGACCTACGGCACGCCGGTGGTGGCGGGCGGCCGGGTCTTCGTGGGCACCAACAACGAATCCCCCCGCGACGCGGCCCAGCAGGGCGACCGCGGCGTGCTGATGTGCTTCGACGAAAAGACCGGCGCCTTCCTGTGGCAGCTGATCATCCCGAAGGTCGGCGCCGGCAAGGTGAGCGACTGGGAATTCGTCGGCCTCTGCTCCTCGGCGGCCATCGAGGGCGACCGCGGCTACGTCGTCTCCAATCGCGGCGAACTCATCTGCTTCGACGTCAAGGGGATGGCCGACGGCAACCAGGGCAGCTTCCAAGACGAGGCCAAATTCTCGTCCGTCGACGGCAAGCCCGTGGTGGTGGGCCCGCAGAGCGCGGACATCCTGTGGGTGACCGACATCCGCACTGAGCTCGGCATCTTCCCGCACAACGTCTCGAGTTGCTCCCCGCTGGTGCTGGGCGACCACATCGTGATGGCGACCTCGAACGGCGTGGACTGGTCCCACCTGAACATCCCGGCCCCGATGGCGCCGGCGCTGGTGGTGGTGGACAAGAACACGGGCAAGGTGGTGGCGGAAGAGGCCTCGGGCGTCTCGACCCGCGCGCTGCACGCCAGCTGGGGTTCGGCGGCCTTCGCGACGGTCAAGGGCGTCCCGACGATCGTCTGGGGCGGCGGCGACGGCTGGTGCTACGGCTTCGACCGCACCCCTTACACCCACGCCGAAGGCTTCCCGGCGCTGAAGGAGTTCTTCCGCTTCGACGCCAATCCGACCGAATACCGGACCAAGAACGGCCAGCCCGTAAAGTACGCCACCCACGACGGCCCCAGCGAGATCATCGCCACGGTGATCGTCGACGGGGAGCGCGCCTATATGTCGATCGGGCAAGACCCGGAGCACGGGGACGGCGTTGGGATGGTGAGCTGCATCGACCTCTCGGCCCGCGGGGACATCACCGGTAAGGCCCTCTGGGTGAACAAGTCCATCGGCCGCTCCATCTCCACCCCGAGCCTGCAGGACGGCCTGCTGTTCCAAGCGGAGTACGACGGCGACATCCACTGCCTCGACGCCGCCACCGGCAAGACCCTCTGGACCCACGCGACCAATAGCCGCATCTGGTCCTCCACCCTGGTGGCGGACGGAAAGCTCTATTGCGGCACGGAGGACGGCGAGCTGGTGGTGCTGAAGGCCGCCCGCGAGAAGCAACTGGTGGCGAAGATCGAGTTCTACACCCCGATCTATTGCTCACCCGTGGTGGCCAACAATACCCTCTACATCGCGACGATGACCCACCTCTTCGCGGTCGGAAAGTGATCCGCCCGCCCTCGCCGAACGTATCCTCCCCACCTCCCTCCCGCTTCCGACCCAGATGAGCAGCACCCTTACCGTCCCCCAGGCCCAAGCCGCCCTCGATGCTTGGACCCGCGAAATGATCGCCTGGCACTTCTCGCCCGCCACCGGGTGCGACTACTGGCTCAGCTGGGCTAAGGAGGCCGGCTGGGACCCACTTAAGGAGATCAACTGCTTCGCCGACCTGATGCGGTTCGACCACTTCGACGACGAGGTCCTGCGCAAGGAGCAGCCCGAGCGTTTTGTCCCGAAGGCCTACGCCAACCGCCCCTACAACATCTTCGAGACCGGCGGCACCACCGGGATGCCCAAGCAGCGCGTGGGCTGGGACGACTACAAGGTCGATTACGAGGAGTTCAGCGACCACTACGGCCCGGACTTCTTCCCCAAGGGCACGAACTGGCTGATGGTCGGCCCGACCGGCCCGCGCCGCCTGCGCCTCGCGATCGAGCATCTGGCCAACTATCGCGGCGGCTCGTGCTACTTCGTCGACCTCGATCCCCGCTGGGTGAAGCGCCTGATCGCGATGGGCGAGGGCGCGATGGCCCGTAAGTACCAAGAGCACGTGATCGACCAGGCGGCGACCATCATCCGCCACCGGAACATCCAGTGCATCTTCACCACCCCGCGCCTGCTGGAGAACCTCGCCGAGCGGATGTCCCTCGTGCAGGCCGGCATCAAGGCCGTCTTCGCGGGCGGCACCACGATGACGCCCCAGTACGTCCGCTTCGTGGTCGAGGAGGTCCTCGAGGGGAAGATCAACTTCGCCCCCACCTACGGGAACACCCTGATGGGCCTCGCGATCAGCCGGAAGCTGAAGCCCGAGGACAAGTATAGCCTCACCTATTACGCGCCCCAGCCCCGCGCCACCCTCCGCATCGTTCACCCGGACCGCCCGAACGAGCTGATGCCCTACGGCGAGTACGGCCGGGTGGAGCTGACCACGATGACCCGCGAATTCTTCGTCCCGCGCTTCCTCGAGCGCGACGAAGCCATTCGCCGGCCCCCGTGCGACGAATTCCCTTGGGACGGCGTGGGCGACGTGCGCCCGTTCCAGTCCCTCACCAAGACCATCATCGAAGGCGTTTACTGAGGCCCATCCCATGAGCGAGACCCTGCACCTGCCCGTCCTGCGTTTCGGCCGGCCCTACGAGAGCCTGGACCGTCTGCGCTTCAACGTCGATGGCCAAGCCATCGAGGTCAGCCTCGCCAACTCGGGCCTCATCCGCCGCGACCTGAAGCTGATCCCGGAGGCGGTGCGCCGCCTGCAGGCCATCCCCTCCGCGAAGCTGGCGGACGCGATGGAGAAGGCGGCCGACCTGTTCCTCACGGGAAACCTACCTTGGGGCCTGGGCGACCGCCTGCAGAGCCCCGATGACTATGTCGCGGCCCTGTCGCAGCTGACCGGCATGCCGCTCAGCCTCGGGCGTCTGAATATGGGCAAGGTCCACGCCGCGATGGCCAACATCCGCGCGGTGATGGGCGGTCTGACCCGCGGGATGTCATTCGACCTGTTCGACAAGGGTTTCATCCGGCAGGACGGCTTGGATGTGAACTTCTTCCCGCAGACGGACAGTCTCGGCGTGCTCCTGCCGAGCAATTCCCCGGGCGTAAATTCCCTCTGGCTGCCGGCCCTCGTGATGAAGATCCCGGTGGTGCTGAAGCCGGGCCGCGAGGACCCCATTACGCCGTACCGCCTGGTGCAGGCGATGATCGCCGCTGGTTTCCCCGCGGAAGCCTTTGGCTTCTACCCGACCTCCCACGACGGCGGCGATGCGCTGCTGTTCGGCACCGGCCGGGCGATCGCCTTCGGCAGCGACGCCACCGTGCGCAAGTACGCCCCTTACCGGCACATTCAGGTGCACGGCTCCGGCCGCAGTAAGGTACTCTTTGGCGACGACTTCGCGGACGACTGGCGCAAGCACCTCGGGGTGGTCGTGCAGTCGATCGCTTCCAATGGCGGCCGCAGCTGCATCAACGCCTCCGCCGTGCTCATCAGCCGTCACGGGGCCGAGTTGGCCGATGCCCTCGCCCGGGAACTGGCCGCGATTGTCCCGCGCGCCCGCACCGACCCGCAGGCCGTGCTCTGCGGCTTCGCCAACCCGGCCGTCGCCCGGGGCATTAACGAGCGCATCGACGAGCTGCTGCAAACCCCGGGGGCGGAGGACGTCACTGCCCGCTACCGTCAAGGTCCGCGGATGATCGAGGCTCACGGCCAGACCTTCCTGCAGCCGACCCTCATCGCCTGCTCCGATCCGACGCACCCGCTCGCGAACACCGAGTATATGTTCCCGTTCGCCAGCGTGCTGCAGGTGCCGCAGGCGGAGATGATCGGGACCATTGGCGAATCGCTGGTCGTCTCGGCCATCACCCACGACCGCGACTGGACCATCGACCTGATGACCAGCACCAACATCGAGCGGTTGAACATTGGGCCCTATCCGACCAACCGGGTCCAGTGGGAGCAGCCGCACGAGGGCAACCTCTTCGAGTTCCTGTACCGGCGCCGCGCCCTCCAGGGCGATCTGGTGGCGGCCGGCTGAGCCCGGCCGCCCGCGGCGCCGCGCCCCGCCCCGTCCGCATGCTCTCCGGTTCCGTCCGCGCCCCCTTCCGCCGCGCTCTCCCCCTCCTCGGGGCCGTTCTCCTGCTGGCCGGCTGCGGGCCTCAGGCGGAGCCCGCGAAGCCGCCCGGCCCGCCTCCGCCCCCACCCCGCACCGCTTGGCCGATGACCCGCGGCGGCGCGGCCCTCTCCGGGGTCGTCGCCCGCCCCGCACCCGCGCGCCCCACGGTGCTCTGGACCTTCACCAGTCCAGCCTCGATCAGCGCCGAGGCGGCCATCGCGAACGGCCGGGTCTATGTCGGCAACGACAAGGGCCGGCTCCATTGCCTCGACGCCGAGACCGGCCGAGAGCTGTGGCACTTTAACACCGAGGACACCATTGCGGCGGCGCCCGCGGTCACCGCCACCCGCGTCTTCGTGAGTTCCCACGACGGCCGCCTCTACGCCCTCGATGCGGCCACCGGCCAGGAAGCCTGGAAGTTCGCCACGGACCAGAAGGTGAGTTCCGGCGCGACCCTCGTCCGCGCGCCCCAAGGCACTGAGGACTGGGTGGTGCTCAACGGCTACGACGGCACCACCCGAGTGCTGCGGGCGGCGGATGGCACGACCGTCTGGACTTACGCGACGGAGGACCACGTCAACGGCGCCCCCGCGGTGGTCGATGGGCGGTTCATCGTCTTTGGGGGCTGCGATGCGCAGCTACACGTGGTGCAACTGGCGGACGGCAAGCTGGCGCACCGCATCCCGGCGGAGGCCTACATCCCGGCCTCGATCGGCACCGGCGGGACGATGGCCTTTTGCGGCAACCACGCGAACCAGGTCGTCGCCTTCGATGTGCCGGCGGGGAAGGTTGCTTGGACGTACCAAGACCGGGCGATGCCCTTCTACAGTTCCCCCGCGGTCACGGCGGACCTCGTGCTGATTGGCTCGCGGGACAAGCACCTGCACGCGATCCGGCGCGCGACCGGCGAGGCGGCCTGGAAGTTCCGGACCGGCGGGCGGGTCGAGGCCTCGCCCATCGCGTTCACGGATGCCGTGGTGTTTGCGTCGACCGATGGCCGGCTGTACGCGGCGGCGCTGGCGGACGGCACGGAACGGTGGCAACTGGAGCTGGGTGAGGCCCTGATCGCGTCCCCGGCGTTCGGGGAGGACCTCCTGGTGGTCGGGGGGGAAAAGGGAACCCTGTTCGCCCTGCGGGGCCCGCCGTGAAGATCGTCTTCCTCACCCCCGGCACCGGCAGCTACCACTGTGGCGCCTGCATGCGCGACAACGCGCTGGCGCAGGAGCTGCTCCGGGCGGGCGAGGATGTGACCTTGGCGCCGATGTACCTGCCGCACACCCTCGACGAGGCGGCGCTGCCCGGCGCGGGGGCGGTCCCGGTCTTCTTCGGGGGCATCAACGTCTTCCTCCAGCAGAAGATCCCACTGTTCCGGCATACCCCGGCCGCGCTCGACCGGCTCTTGGACTCCACCGGCCTCCTACGCTGGGCGGCGCGCCACAGCCATATGACCTCGGCGCGGACCCACGGGGAGATGACCCGCGAGATGTTCCACGTCGATTCCAGCCGCCTGACCAAGGAGCTGGAGAAACTCCTCGGCTGGCTGGAGCACACGGGCCGGCCGGACGTCATCTGCCTGTCGACCGCCCTCCTCGCCGGCTTTGCGCGGCAACTGCGGGCGCGCCTCGGTGCCCCCGTGGTGACCTTCTTCCAGGGCGAGGATACCTTTCTGGACGGCCTGCCGGAGCCGTATCGGTCCGATTGTTGGCGGGCGATGGGGGAGCGGCTGGCGGATTCGAACCTCCTGCTCGCCCCGAGCCGCTTCTACGCGGGCTATATGGCCGAACGCCTCGGCCTGCCGCCGGGGCGGGTGGCGGTGCTCTGGAATGGGATCCAGTTGGACGGCTACGCGCCCGCGGAGCCGCCGGCGGGGCCAGCCGTGATCGGCTACCTGGCCCGCCTGAGCCGGGAAAAGGGCCTGGAACAGTTCGTGGAGGCCTTTCTGCACCTTGCCGGGCCCTTGGGCGACCGCACTACGCGGGTCCGCATCGGCGGGGCGGCGACCGCGGGCGATGAACCGCTGCTGCAGCGCTTGCGGGCCCGACTGGAGGCGGCGGGCGTGGCGGAACGCGTCGAATGGGCGCCCAACCTGAGCCGCGAGGCCAAGGTGGCGCTGCTGCGGAGCCTGACCCTGTTCTCGGTGCCGGTCACCTATCCCGAGGCCTTTGGCCTGTACGTGGTCGAGGCGATGGCCTGCGGCGTGCCTTTGGTACAACCCCGGGCAGCGGCATTCCCCGAGCTGGTCGAGGAGACTGGCGCGGGCGTCTGCGTCCCGCCGGGCGATCCTGCCGCCTTGGCGCGGACCTGGCGCGACCTGCTGGCGGATCCGGCGCGCCGGGCCGAGCTGGGCCGGCGGGGCCGGGAAGCCGCGACCACCCGCTTTCCCGCGCGGGCGATGGCCGCTGGTTTTAGCGAAATCGTGGCGCGCCTGCCCCGGCCCTCCTGATGGACACTCCCGACCGCTTCCACTTTTGCACCCGCCGGACCGTGGAGTTCGCGGACACCGATATGGCCGGGATCGTGTATTTCACGCATTTCCTGCGCTACGCCGCCACGGCGGAGCAGGAGTGGCTGCGCTCCCTCGGGGTGCGGTTCCTCGCGGCGGACGGCACCCTCGCCGGGGGTTGGCCGCGGGTGGAGGCCAGTTGCCGCTACCGGGCGCCCGCGCGCTGGCAGGACGAGTTGCGCGTGGCCCTGCGGGTGCGCGAGGTGCGGACCTGCGGTTTCTCCTACGACTTCTGGATCTTTGGCCCAGGCACGCCGGACGGGAAGGCGCTGGCCGAGGGCTTCTGCGCGGTCGCGCACGTCGCGCTCGACCCGGCCACCGGACAACGCCAGAAGACTCCCTTGCCGGAGGAACTCCGCCGCCGCCTGCTCGCGCCGCCGGACCAGCCAATGCCGGCCGTCTGACCCTTTTTCCCACCACCCACCACCTATGCACTGGCTCGCCTACGTCTTCCTTACCATCGCCTCTTGGGGCCTCTACGGCGTCTTCCTGCACAGCGGCCAGATCGCGATGAAGGATCCGGTCTTCGGCCGCTATAAGGCCTTCCTCTTCGTGGGGGTCGCTTACTTTATCTTCGCGGTGCTGGCGCCTCTCGCGCTGCTCAAGCTCCAGGGCTCCGACTTCAACTTCCCCAGCAAGGGCCTGTGGATCTCGCTCTTCGCGGGCATCCTCGGGGCCGTGGGCGCCTTCGGCATTCTGCTGGCCTTCGGGGCCAAGGGCGTGCCGCAGGTCGTGATGTCCCTCGTCTTCGCCGGGGCGCCGGTCGTGAACGCGGTCGTGGCTACCTGGATGCATCCGCCCAAGGACGGCCTCGCCGGCGTGCCTTGGCAGTTTTACGCCGGTATCCTGCTGGCCGCGCTCGGCGGCTGCATGGTGAGCCTGTACCGCCCCTCCCCGGCCCCGGCGGCGACCGCCCGCGCCACGCCCCCCGCCCCCAGCACCGCCGTCCGCTGACGCCGCTCTCGTCTGCCGCCGGATGATCACCGCCACCCGCGTCACCAAGACCTACGCCAGCCCGGCCGGGCCGGTGACCGTCCTGCAGGACCTCGACCTCGAGGTGGCGGCGGGGGAATCCGTCGCCATCGTCGGCCCCTCCGGCAGCGGCAAGACCACCCTGCTTAACCTGCTCGGCGCCCTCGACCGTCCGACCTCCGGGAGCCTGCAGGTCGCGGGCGAGGACCTCGGGGCGCTGGACGCGGCGGCGGCGGCCCGTTTCCGCAATCGGCACTTGGGCTTTGTCTTCCAGCTGCACCACCTGTTGCCGCAGTGCACCGTGCTGGAGAACGTCCTGGTGCCGCGGTTAGCCGGCGGCTGGACCGAAGATGCCGCCACCACCCGGGCGCGGGCCGAGGCGTTGCTCAGCGAGGTCGGCCTGCAGGATCGGCTCGACCATCGGCCCTACCAGCTTTCGGGCGGAGAACAGCTGCGCGTGGCGATCGCGCGCGCCCTCATTAATCAGCCGCGGGTAATCTTGGCCGATGAACCCACCGGCTCCCTTGATCCGGCGACCGGCGAGCGCATCGCGGACCTGCTCCTGCGCCAGACGGCCGGCAAGGCCGCCCTGGTGGTCGTGACCCACAACCCGGGACTCGCCCGCCGCCTCCACCGCACCTGCCGGCTGGAGCAGGGTCGTTTGGTGGGCTGAAGCCGCGATGTCCCCCGCGCGCTACCTCGCCCGCAGCCTCGTCCACCACCGCCACGCGACCCTGGGGGTCTTCGCCGGGGCGGTACTGGGCGCTACCGTGCTGCTGGGGGCGCTGTTTGCCGGCGCTTCGGTCCGGGCGTCCCTCGCGCGCGCGGCGGAACAGCGGACGGGGCAGGCGACCCAGGTCGTCACCGCGGGCGATCGCTTTTTCCGGGCCGAACTCGCCCCGGAGCTGGCGGCCGCTGCCGGGGGCCGGAGCGCGCCGGTCCTGCTCACCCAAGGCTCCGCCGTCCACGCCGGCAGCCAGGCCCGCACGGGGCAGGTCCAGATCCTCGGCGTCACCCCGGAGTTCTGGACCTTCGCTCCGCGGCCCACCCCGCCGCCGGAAGCCGGGCCGGATGCAGTGGCCGTTAACCTGACCCTCGCCACGCGCCTCGGTTTGAAGGTAGGCGACACCCTGGTGGTCCGCTTTCCCAAGCCCGGCGTGATCGCGGGCAACGCGCCCATCGCCGGGGCCGAGACCGCCCTGGAGAGCCTGCGGTGCCGGGTCGCGGCGGTGATCGGGGACGACGCGTACGGCCGGTTCGGACTGGAGGCGTCGCAACTACCGCCGGCCACCGTGTACCTCCCACTCGCGCGCCTGCAGGAGGCGCTGGAGCAGCCCGGCCGGGCCAATCTGATCCTGTACGCCGGTCCCGCCGGCACAACCGAACTGGCCGCCGCCCTCGGACGCACTTCCCGGCTCGCCGACCACGGCCTGTCCCTCGTCCGACGCGAGGCGGCGGGGGCCTTCGAGCTGATCTCGTCGCGGATCTTTATCGATCCCGAGGTGGTGGCCGCTGCCCGCCGCGCGTGGCCGGAGGCGCAGCCGGTGACAACTTACCTCGTCAACGAGTTCCGCCAGGGGGAGCAGGCGACGCCCTACTCGATGGCCACCGCCACGACCGCGGCCGCCGCGCCCTTCCTACCGGCGGATCTGGGCCCGCGGGAACTCGTGCTCAACGCCTGGCTGGCCGAGGATCTCGGCGCGAAGCCGGGGGACGAGGTCCAGGTGACTTACTTCCGCAATTCCGCCGGGGGAGGCCTAGCCGAGGCACAGGCCCAGTTCCGGGTCCGGGCGATCGTGCCGTTGAGCGGACTGGCCGCGGACCGCGGATGGATGCCGGACTTTCCCGGCATTACCGCGACCGAGAGCCCCCGGGAATGGAACCCGAGCCTACCCTTGGACCTGCGCCGCATCCGCGACCGCGACGAGAAGTACTGGGAGGAACACCGCGGCGCCCCGAAGGCCTTTATGTCGGCTGCCGCCGCGGACGAACTGTGGGCGACACGCTGGGGCAGCCTGACCGGGCTGCGCGTGGCCGCGCCGGCGACGGCTGCGGACGCGTTGACCGCGCGCCTGACCGCGGAGCTGCGGCCGGAGATGAGCCAGTTGCTGGTGCGGCCGTTCGCGGCGCCGGCGACCCCGACGGTGGACTTCGCGGGGCTGTTCCTCGGCCTGAGTCTCTTTCTGATCGTGGGCGCGCTGGGACTGGTGGCGCTGCTGTTCCAGTTCGCCCTGCTGCAACGCAACCGGGAGGACGCGCTGCTGGGGGCCGTGGGCGTGGGCCCGGGGCGGCTGTTGCGGTGGCGGCTGGCGGAAGGCGCCGCGCTGCTAGGGCTGGGCGGGCTGTTGGGCCTGCCGCTGGCCGTGCTCTACACGCGGGGCATTTTGCGGTTTTTGGAAGGCATTTGGGCGGGCGGAACCACCTTCACCTTTGCCGCGCCGCCGCTGACCATCGTGATTGGCTTGGCGGTGTTTCTGCTGCTTTCGCTGCTCGCGCTATGGTTGGCCATTCGCCGGTTGGCGCGGCGGGCGCTCTCGATCCGGCTGGCGGCCCAGGCGGAGGAGGAAACGGGCGCGCCGGGTCGGCCGCGGGGCGCGGCGGCGCTGGCGGTGGGGCTGGCGCTGGTGGCCGCCGGGGCGCTCGCAGGTTCCGGGCGGGTGATGCCGGCGCAGGGGGCATTCTTCCTCGCGGGTTTCGCGCTGCTCGGGGCCGGGCTGGCGGGGATCCGAATCCTTTTAGGCGCGCACCGCACCCAGGTCCTGCCCGGGGCGGCCGAACTGGGCCGATTGAACCTTCGGACTCGCCCAGCGCGCAGCCTGACGGTGACCGGCCTCATCGCCACCGCCGTGTTCATGGTCCTGTCCGTGGCCGCCTTCCGCAAGCAGGTGGGTGACAACTGGCGCGAGCGTGGGGCCGGGACGGGCGGCTTCGCCTTCTGGGTGGAGACCACCGCGCCGCAGAATCCCGCCCGCGACGCGCTGGGCGAGCGATTCGAGCTCTTCGCCGGGGCGGCAAAGGAACTGGGAACCATCGTCCCGCTGCGCGCGGGGGCCGGGGACAACGCCAATTGCTTCAACCTGAACGCCGTGGCCCGGCCGCGCCTCCTCGCCGTGGATCCGGCCCGGCTGCCAACGACCAGCGTCTTCACGCCGCGCCTGCCCAACGGCGGGGGCTGGGAGGCCCTGCGCGCCGGCGGGGGGGCGGCGGAGCCACTGCCGGCGTTCGTCGACGAAAACACCCTGCTCTGGGCCCTGCAGCGGCGGGTCGGGGATGTCATCGATTATACCGACGAAAACGGCCGGACCTTCGGGGTGCGGATCGCCGGGGTGCTGCGGGATTCGATCTTCCAGGGTTACCTGATCGTCGACGAGGCGGCGTTTTTGGCGCGGTTCCCGTCCCATCCCGGACCCAGCGTCTTTCTGGTGGACGCCCCGCTCGCGGCGGACCTGCCGGCGGTGCAGGGGCGGTTGCGTTCGGCGGCGGCCGACGCGGGTGGCCGGGTGGAGACCACGCGGGACCTGTTGGCGGCGTTCCACCGGATCGAGAACACCTACCTGGCGATCTTCAACGTGCTCGGGACCCTGGGGGTAATTTTGGGGAGCCTGGGGCTGGCGATCGTCGTCGCGCGCAACCTGCGGGAGCGGCGGGGTGAGTTCGCGGTGCTGGCGGCCATCGGCCTGCCGCCGGAGGTGCTGGGGCAAATGGTGAGGGCCGAGTTCAGCTGGCTCGTGACCCGCGGCGTGGTCCTGGGTGCGGCGGCGAGCGCCCTCGCGACGGCGCCCGTGTTGCCGAACCTGCCGGCGGGGCCGACCGCGGCCTTGGTCGTGGGCCTGCTGGGCGGGATTCTGGGCCTCAATTACCTGAGTGGCTGGCTGGTCTTCCGCGCCGCCCTGCGGGACCTACGCCCCGGGATGGGCGAAAGCTGAGCCCCCCGTCACGGCCGTGGGAGGAACGAGCGCGGGTCATCGTACGATTCCGCCTGTTCCGTAGGCCTAGGCGCGAGGCATCGGCCGCGACTGCTTCGCAGGCAGCAACCGAAAGGCGGCGACCACGATCGGCTGCGCCCACTCGGGGGTATGCTGCACCTCGTCCGGGCCGGGGAACTGAATCGCGCGGTTGGTGATCGCCAGCACGAGCTTCGGTTCCGGCGCCTCACCCCGATCGGGATCCTTCTCCGAGGAGTTGTCGTAGACGCGGAGGTTGGTCACTCCGGGGAGGAGCTTGATCAGGTTGAGGCGACTCGAGATCCAACGCTTCCGAACCTCGGACTCGGCGATGGGATGGCCCCCTTTTGCGACGCGAGCGGCGACCCGCTGCAGGTGGAGGTCGGCGCTGGCGAGACCGGCATACCAAAGATTGAGCGTGGCGCCTTGCGCGACGGCTCCGATCAGGAGCTTGGTAATCGTTTCACCGCCGAGCGTGGTCTCGAAGTTGAAGTCCATGCGGCGCGCGATCGCCGCTTCGAGGCGTTCCTTACCCTGACGCCAAGCGAAGGCATTCGACTCTTCGAGGGTGAGCGTGGGCACGGCCTTCCGGGCCGCCCGGGCCGCCAAGTCGGGATTATAGAATTCGCCGCCGCCCGCCCTCAGCTGCGCTCCACCCACGCTGCTTTTGCCCGCGCCGTTGACACCCGCGAGGACGGTGATGACGAAGGTCTCAGCGGGCATCCGACTTGGCCGCCTTCACCGCCGCTTGTCCCAGATCGGAGGGGCTGGCCGCGAAGAGCCTTTGCACGGCTTGCTTGGAACTGCGGGTCTGCATCGTCGCCACCAAGTCGGTGAACTCCCCGGTCAGGGCTTCCAGCGGTGCACGTCGGAGTTTCTCTAGGCGCACGTACTCCTCGGCCGTCATCAACACCAGCTCCGGCCGGCTGTAGCGGCTGATGGCGATCGCGCCCTTGGCGGCCTGCTCGGCGACGTCTCGGAACTTGTTCTTCACCGTGGAGGCATCGACCGCGGGCAGGGCACTCAGGATGGGATCAACCGCAGCGGTGAACGCTTTCATTATCCTGGGAATTTTGTCCATCTTGGACGGAATGTCCAGATAAGGTCGTAGAGCCTACGGCCACTGGTTGGGCCGCCGCACGTTCCGCCCCGCCCTCCCACCGCTTGCGCCTCTGGCGCCCCTCCGCCGACTTCCGGCGCCCACGTCAGGGCACCAGCGTCAGGAACAGGAAGGTCGCGAAAATCACCAGATGGACGGCCCCCTGCATCAGGTTCGTCCGCCCCGAACCCAGCGTGATCGCACTGACGACAAAGGTGAGGGCAAGCAGCGCCATGTCCTTCGGCTCCAGTCCGAGCTCCAGCGGCAGGTTGAACACCACCGCGTCGCGACCCGATGGGGTCAGCCTGTTGCATGTTGCACGGGCGGGCTAGGCACGCGACCCACGCACGACAACGACGACTGCAACACGCAACAGGCTGACCCCGTCCCTTGACTCCCGGCGTCGGGGAGGAGCCGCCTAACGAGTAACAGGCTAACCCCTTCGCCGAAAACCCCGCGGGTCACTGCAGCCAGCGCGCCAGCCAGGCGTGCACCTCGCCGAACCAGAAACGGCTGTTCTCCCCCTTCAGGATCCAGTGGTTCTCGTCCGGGAAGGAAATCAGCCGCGACGGCACCTGCAGGCGCTGCAGGTACGTCCAGTACTCGTAGGTGTTATTGGACGGCACCCGGTAATCGAGGTCCCCCACCGTCAGGAGCACGGGCGTGCGCCAGCCGGTACCCTTCGCGTGGTTGCCCGCAAGCCGGACCGGGTTCTGCTCCCGCCACACCGACCCCTGCTCCCAGACAGGCCCGCCATTGTTCAGCTCCCGCGGGTACACCGCGTCGCTCGTCGCCCATTGGGTCTCAAGGTTGATCAGGCCAGCGTGGCTGATCAGGCAGCGGAACCGAGTCGTCGTGGCCTGCAGCCAGTTGGCCAGATGCCCGCCATAGCTCGCGCCGGCCGCCGCGAGGCGGGCGCCGTCGATAAACGGGTAGCGCGCGAGGGCCTCGTCCACCCCCTGCAGGATCTCCTCCGCAGGTCCCCGCAACGGGTCGCCTTGGATCGCCTGCCCGAACTCCTCACTGTACCCGCTGGAACCCTTATAGTTCGTGAGCAGGAGCACGTACCCGGGTGAGGCCAGCAAATGGTAATTCCAACGGATGCCCCACGCGTCCTTGAACTGCGGCGCGGGACCACCGTGGATCACGACGAGGAGCGGGTACTTCCGGTCCGGCGAGAAGCCCGGCGGCCGCACGATCAGGTTGTGGATGGTGCGCCCCTCCCGGCTGCGAAACGTGAAGTGCTCCGGCACCGCCATATCGAGCGGCTG
>JBILWD010000313.1:0-4271 GCA_044370095.1 Opitutaceae bacterium
TGGAATTGCCCGCGCAACCGCTCGTACCACACCCGCTCGTGCGCGGCGCGCCGGTCGAGCAGCACCAAGCCCGCCGGGGTCTCGAAAAGGACGTAACTGCCGTGCGCCACCCCGACGTAACGCCAAGCCGGCGCGACACGGGGTCCGGAGTCGGGCGCCGGAGCGGGCGCGGAAACCGGCGCAGCGGGGGCGAGGGACGGCGCAGCGGGCCGCGGCCAGGACGGCTCCGGCGCGAGCGGACGTCCGACGGCGGCCGGAACTGGTACGCTTCGGGCAGGGGACCAGGCTACCGGCGTCACCGCGGTCGATGGGGCAACCGCCGCGGGAGCGGCTCGCTCCCCGGGGTAACCCACCGGCGTTCCGGAAGGCGCGGGCGGATCGGCCAGTTCCCGCAAGCGCGTGAGGACCGAGCGAATCACGAAGCCCCGCACCTGCGGTTCGCTGCGGAACCGCACTTCGCGCTTCGCCGGGTGCACATTGACGTCCACCGCCGCGGGATCGCAGCGGAGGAAGACGAACGCGAGCGGGTAACGGCCGCGCGGGACGGACTCGTGGTAGCTCTCGATCAGGGCGTAATTCAGCGTGCGGCTGTCGACCGGCCGACCGTTCACGAACACGAGCATCTCGTGCCGCGTCGGCCGCCCCACCCCGGGTCGCCCGACCAGCCCCTCGAGGCGCAGGCCCGGCTCCTCCGCGGCGATCGGCACGGCCAGCGCCGCCAACTGGCGGCCGAAGATCTCGCCGACCCGGTCCGCGAGCGTACGGCACTCCGGCGAGCGGAAAACGATCCGCCCGTCCTCGACCAGGGTGAAGGCCGTGCCCGGGCACGCTAGGGCGTAGAGGCGGACGCAATGGATGATGTGCGCCGCCTCGGTCGCGTCGGTCTTGAGGAACTTCCGCCGCGCGGGGACCGAGTTGAACAGATGCGCGACTTCGATCGAGGTGCCCGGGGCGCGGCCGCAGTCGCGCACGTGCAGGAGGCGGCCGCCGTTGACCAGTACCTCGGTGCCCGCGGGATCCTCCGCCGTGCGCGTCTGGAGGGTGAAACGGGAGACGCTGGCGATCGAAGGCAGCGCCTCCCCCCGGAAACCGTAGCTTGCGAGCCGGTCGAGGTCGTCCGCCGCGGCAATCTTGCTGGTGGCGTGGCGCTCGAGCGCGAGGAGGGCGTCGTCGCGGCCCATTCCGTGGCCGTTATCCTCGACCCGCATCAGGGCGCGCCCGCCCTGACGGAACTCCACCGCGATGCGCGTGGCCCCGGCGTCGAGGGCGTTCTCGACCAGTTCCTTGACCACGGCGGCCGGGCGCTCGATGACCTCGCCCGCGGCGATCTGGTTCGCCACGCGGTCGGGGAGGATGCGGACTTTGGCCATCGCGCCCTTGCTCGGCGTTCTCCGCCCCGGCGTCAACCCCGCGGAGGCCCGTCCGCTGGCGGCGGCTCCGGGCGCGGCGGCGGCGCGCGGTGGTCGACTAGGCTCGCGAGGTAGGTCATCGCGCGGAACGGGCGCAGGATGGCGTTGCCGATGAGCAGCGGTTCCACCGGGTGTCCGCGGTCCTCCGGCAGACGCGCGATTAGCTGCGACAGCAGCAACGCCCCCGCGACCACGGTGAGGAAGAAGACTTGGAACACGGCGGGATCGATGCCCCGGCCGCCCTCCGCCTTCAGCACCAGCCCCCAAAGGATAGGTGCGAGACCGCCCAGCACCGCCGTGAAGGCGCCGTGGATCGAGACCGCGAGGGTGCGATCCCGCTCCCCGGTGGTCTTCGGCAGGTACTGCAGGTTCGCCATTACCCACACCGCCGCCGCGAGGCCGAGCAGGAAGTACGAGACGAGCAGCGCGGGAATCCCGCCCGCCCCCCACTCGAGGAAGACCCACCAGAAACCCGCGACGATCGCGTAGAGCCCCAATGCGAGCAGAAAGAAGGGCCGCGCCCCCAGGTCGTCGATGCGCCGCCGCAGGATCCAAGCCGCCGCCATCACCCCCGCGTAGCGCGCCACCTCAAAGACCATAATTTGCGCCGTGGAAAGCCCCGGCCCGACCTTCAGATAATACGCGGCGAACGGCGGCAGGGGCGTCACGATCGCGGCGCCCACCCCGGCGAGCCACACGTATTTCCGGAACACCGAAGGCGCCAGCAGGTGACGGGGCGTGTCGCGCAGGACCTCGCGCAGGCTCACCGGCGCGGGCCGCGGCGCATCGGGCAATTGCCGCAGGGAAAAGTAACTGACGAACGCACCCGTCAGCGCGATCAAGTACTGGATCAGCAGGGCCCAGTACACCGGCAGCACCGCGAAGAGGCCGGCGCAGGCGAGGAGGGTCCCCACGCTCGCGACCGCCGACGCGAACTGGTCGCTCCCGAAATAGCGCCCCCGGACCCGTTCCGGCAGGATCGCGTAAAACCACGAGATGCCCGACGCCGCCCCGATGGAACGGAAGAGGCAGAACAGAAAGACGCTCCAGACGAGCGTGTCCGCCATCCACGGCCGCGGCCCCCGGAGCGCCAGCGCCGCGAGCACCGCCGGCACCGCCAAGAACACGGCCCGCGTCCGCCACCCGCCCAGCATCACCGCCTTGAAGCCGTAACGGGGCAGCAGCGCGGTCGAGAGGATCTGCACCGGCGTCAGGACGAAGACGAACGAATAGGCCAGCCCGACCTGGAACGGCGTCGCGCCCAACTCCTCCGCGAAGAGGACCATCGGCGTGCCGATGCCGATCTGCCAGGCGATCGCGTTGAAGAACGCGAACACCAGCCCGGGCCGGAACGGCGCCAGCTCCGGATCGGACCGCGCGGTCGGAAACAGCGCGCGCATCACGCTCCGGCCGCGGCCGGTTCCAAACGCCAAATCACCGCCCCTTCCCGGCGCGGCCGCCCGCCCGTACCGTGCACTTAGCGGAGCTCCCGGCGCCAGTGCGCCAGTTGGCGGGCCACTTGGGCCGGCCCCGGCATCCCGGTGCCCCGGCGCTTGGCCATCGCCCGCCGCAGGTCGAACACGGTCGCCCAATCGGCGCCAAAACCGGCGTGCACCGCGCGCACGTCCGAGGTGGGCAGCCGGTCGAGGGCCACGCCGGCCTTCTCCGCCAGCCGAACGACCGCACCGACCGCGTGGTGCGCCTCCCGGAAGGGCACGCCCCGCTCCACCAGGTAGTCCGCGAGGTCGGTCGCCAGGAGCGCCGGATCCGCCACCGCGGCCGCGCACTGGTCTGCGCGGACCCGCAGGCCCGCGAGCGTCCCCGCCAGCACCTCGGCACACAGCAGCGCCTGATCGAAGGTGTCGAACACCGGCGGTTTGTCCTCCTGCAGATCCCGGTTGTACGTGAGCGGCAGCCCCTTCGCCAGCGTGAGCAGGGTCTGCAGGTTGCCCTGCAGCCGCGCCGCCTTGCCCCGGAGCAGCTCGCAGGAATCGGGATTCTTCTTCTGCGGCATCAGCGACGATCCGGTGCAGAAGGCGTCCGGCAGGTCCACGAACCGGAACTCGGCGCTCGCCCACAGGATCAGGTCCTCCGCGATCCGCGAGAGGTGCACGCCGAACACCGCGCCCGAGGCGGCGAAATCGAGGAACAGGTCGCGGTCGGCCACGGTATCCATCGAGTTACGCGTGACGCGGGGCCGCCCCTTGGCATCGACGAACCCGAGCGCCCGGGCGGTAAACTCGCGGTCGATCGGCAGGGTCGTGCCCGCGATCGCCCCCGCGCCGAGCGGGCACCAGTTGGTGCGTTCTGCCACGTCGCCCAGGCGCGCGTGATCCCGGTCCAGCATTTCCATCCACGCGAGGAGGTGGTGCGCGAAGAGTACCGGCTGCGCCCGCTGGAGGTGGGTGTAACCGGGAATGAGCACCTCGCGGTTCGCCTCCGCGAGGCCGAGCAGCGCGCGCTGCGCCCCGCGGATCCGCGCCCGCAGCTCCGCGCAGGCGTGCTTGAAAAACAGCCGCATATCCGTCGCCACCTGGTCGTTGCGGCTCCGCGCAGTGTGCAGCTTGGCCGCGGCGGGCACCCGCTTGGTCAGCGCCTGCTCGATGTTCATATGGACATCCTCCAGCCGGGTGTCCCACGTAAACTGCCCCGCCGCGATCTCCCGCCCGATCGCGGCCAGCCCGCGGTGGATGGCCGACCGCTCCCGCTCCGTGATCAGGCCGACGTGCGCCAGCATCGCCGCGTGCGCCTGGCTGCCCTGGATGTCGAAGGGCGCGAGGCGGCGGTCGAACGAGACGGACTCGCTGAACCGCAACATCAGCTCGGCAGGACCGGCGGTGAACCGACCGCCCCAGGTGGCGT
>JBILWD010000314.1:0-4267 GCA_044370095.1 Opitutaceae bacterium
GCGGAGCACCTGAGCCATACCGAGATCAATAGCGCCGAAGCTGAGCGCGACAGCGTGAAGGTGAAGCTAATGGAATTCTTCTCGCGCCAACTAGAGCTCAGCCCTCCGACCCGCTTTACAGCGGTCATCACGGACGTGCGACCCCAGGGCCTATTCATCGAGCTGACCGAGTCCCTCGCCTTCGGATTCCTGCCGTTGGAGGCCCTGCGCGACGACCGCTACGCGCCCACCCCCTCGGGCGACGCGCTGATCGGTCGCCGCCACCGTCGTCGGCTCGGGCTCAACGACCGGCTTGAGGTTATCGTCGCGAAGGTGGACCGCTACCGCCGCCAAGTGGACTTCGCGCCCGCCGGCTGAGTCGACCCGCGCCTGGCTCAGCGCCAGTCGTAACGGACGCGGTAGGTCACCACGGTCTCGCCGTCGGGCGGCACCGCCACGTCGAACTCGATCGTCTGCGCGTCGCGGCGCGTGAACGGCGCGGAGTGCTGCGTCAGCCGCCAGTTGCCGCCGCGGTAGAGTCGCTCGACGACGCGGATGGTCACGGGGGCCGGCTTGCGGTTGCGGAGGCGGATTTCGAAATCCTCCTCCGCGAACTCCTGGCGGTTGCTCCCATTGTACTGCGTGCGGGTCCGCTCGCCCACCAGGTCGAACGCGTCGCCGGTGCGCACCCGGACCAGCTCGTTGCGCGGCGTGTGGTCGAGCTCGTTCTCGCCGGTAAACTCGAGGCGGCCGTCCGCCGCATCCTGGCGGTAGAAACGCAGGCGCCCCTTGGGCAGCGGCACGCCCAGCCGGTTCTCCTCGGCGTTTCGAAATTCCCGAAACACGGCGACCTTGGCGGAACCCTGGCTGACGAAGCCCGGATCGCGGTTGGCCCCGCCCCCGAAGACCATCCCGGGCGCCCCGTCGAAGACGTAGAGGACCGGCGCGCGGACGGCCGTCGCACGCAGGAATTCCACCTGCTTGGTCTCCCGGTCGCGCAGCGTCACCGGGCGCGGCAGCGCATACAGGCGAAACTCGTCGAACGCTTTCTCCGTGACGGCGCCGTCCGCCGCCATCGCGAGCACCACCGCCTCGCGGCCTCGGTTCATCCGCGTCGGCCGGGGTGCGACGCGGGCCACGTCGCCCGCCATCAGCTTGACCGTCGCCCCAGTGAAGGTCTGGCCACTCTGATTCGAGAGGGTGACCCAGCCCACGAGATCGAGTAGGTCGCCCTGTTCCGGGGCGATGAGGTTGTAAGCCGCCTGCCAGCCAAGCCCGCCGGTAACGTAGCCCAGCTCGGCCTCGAGGTCCGCCGCGGCCGGGGAGGCGAGCCGCCAGGAGAGCGTGGGGCGCAGGATGCCATCGCCGCCGAGCGCGGGGAACAGCGGCTCGCCGGGGAGGGAGAAGCGCACTTTGCCCTCGACCTCGATGATGGGCGCCACCGGTTCGCCCCCCGGCTGGTGCCCACCGCGGATGACCTTGCCGCGCACCGTGTGTTCGCGGGCGTCGCGGTCCCGCACTAGGAAATCAATCTCGCCCCCCTCGTGGAGCGTGAGGAGCAGCGCCTGCGACACGACGTCGGCCCGGTAACTCTGCTCCAGCACCCGGAAAGCGACCTTCCCGGCAGGATCGCGCAGTACCACCGAGTCCGGTTCGACCTGCGCGGTGACGCCGGCGAACGCCGCCTCCGTCTCGCCGGCCGCGAGCCGCAACGGCACCCGTTCCCGGACGACGGCAAAGCCTTGGTGGTAAAGGGTCAGGGCGGGAGCGGCGGCCAAGGCGGGGACGAGCCCGAGGAACAACAGGGCGATCTTCATCCGTGTAGGCTGCCCGCGCAGGGGCGCGGCGGCGAGCGGAGAGTAGCCGGGTCGGAAACCCTTGCGCCCGCCCGGGGTTTTTGCGCCCTTGGCGTCCGCTCCAGATGGCTTTCCCGTCCGATCCCGAACTCCCGGCCTTCCCGCACATCGACTTCCGCGCCGAGCTGAACGACGAGCAGTTCCACGCCGTCACCGCCGAGCCGGGTCCCCTGCTGGTGCTGGCGGGCGCGGGCTCCGGGAAGACGCGCACCCTCACCTACCGGGTCGCCTACCTGCTGTCCCAGGGCGTGCGCCCCGGCGAAATCCTCCTGCTCACGTTCACCAACAAGGCCGCCAAGGAGATGCTGCACCGGGTCCACGAACTCACCGGAGTCGAACCCGGCCGCTTTTGGGGCGGGACCTTCCACAGCATCGGCCACCGCACCCTGCGGCTCCACGGCGAAACGATCGGCCTCCCCCGCAGCTTCACCATCCTCGACGCCGAGGAGTCGGAGGGGGTGCTCCGCGACGCGGTGGACGCGCTCGACAAGGGGTTCTTCAAGGACAAGACGCACCCCAAGCCGGGCCCCTTGCACGCCATTCTCTCGATGGCCCGCAACACCCAGCTCCCGCTCGCGGACACGGTGCGGCGGTTCTTTCCCCAGCACGAGGAGATCATCGACCGCCTGCCGGAATTCGCCCGCGCCTACGCGGAGCGCAAGCGCACGGGCTGCCAACTCGACTACGACGACCTGCTCGAGCTCTGGCTCGATCTGCTCCGCCGCTCGCCCGAGACCCGCGAGTACTTTGCCCACCGTTTCCGCCACGTCCTCGTCGACGAGTACCAGGACACCAATGTGCTCCAGTCGCAGATTGTGGACCTGATTGGCGCGCACCATCGGGTAATGGCCGTCGGGGACGACGCCCAGTGCATCTATACGTGGCGTGGCGCGAACGTAGAGAACATCCTGACCTTCCCGGACCGACATCCTGGAACGGTGATCCACCGCATCGAGACCAACTACCGTTCCACCCCGCAGATCCTCGCCCTCGCCAACGGCGTGCTCCTCGCCCAGCCCCGGGGCCGCGCCTTCGAAAAGGAACTCCGCCCGCACCGGGCCAACTCCGAGAAACCCTACTACGTCCAGACGATGGACGGCCGCGAACAGGCCCAGTTCATCGTCCAGCGGATCCGCGGCTTGGTCGACGAGGGCTGCTCCCTGCGGGACGTCGCGATCCTTTACCGGGCGCACTTTCAAGCCCTCGACATTCAGCTGGAGCTGGCCCGGCTGCAGATCCCCTACCAGATCACCAGCGGCGTCCGCTTCTTTGAGCAGGCCCACGTGCGCGACCTCGTCGCCCTGCTGCGCTTCGTCTTCAACCCGGCCGACACGGCCGCGTGGGGCCGCATCGCGGTGCTGCTCCCCAAGGTCGGCGACAAGAACGCCCAGAAGCTTCACGCCGCCGCGCTCGACCACGCGCGGCTGATGCAGCAGGACTTCGTGGACGCCCTCGCGACCGACGACGTGGCCTCTCGTGTGCCCCGGGACGCCCGCGAGGAATGGCCCAAGTTTACCGCTTCGCTACGGCAGGTGCGCGACGTGATGCGCACCCTCAAGCCCCACAACGCGGTCGAGATCGCCCTCGACGGCTGGTACGGTGATTACCTCAAGGGTGCCTACGCCAACTACGAGTCGCGCCTCGACGACCTGCGCTCACTGGTCGGCTTCGCCAGCCGGCACGAGGATATGCACGAACTACTGGCTCAGGTGATGCTCCTCGGGAGCGAGACGGGCGACCGGTCCTCCGATCCGACGGAGGACGCCCTGCGCCTCACCACCGTCCACCAAGCCAAGGGCCTCGAATACGCCGCTGTCTTCCTCATCGGCCTCGCCGAGGGCAGCTTCCCGCTGCGGCGCGCGATCGAGGCGGGTGACCTCGAGGAGGAGCGGCGGCTATTTTACGTGGCGGTGACCCGCGCGCGCGACGAGCTCTACCTCTGCTTCCCGAAGCTCAACACCAAGGGCGGTCCTGCGATGTTACAGAGCCCGAGCCGCTTTCTCGAAGAACTACCGCCTGACCTCTACCAACCCCTGCGCCCGAGGCGCAGCCTCGGCTGGTAACGCGCGGGGGCCGGCGCGCACCTTAACCGCGATCCCGACGCCGGAACCAAGTCCGACGCACGGGCGGCGGCGGGGGCGAGGGCAGGCCGCCGCAGGACATAGCGTCCTCGGCCAGCATCCGATCCTTAGCCGATCCGTCCCCCAACAACCGGGCCGCCGTGTCGCCCATCCCAAGGCGGCGGAGGGTGGAGCGCAGGGCGGACTTCATCTCCGGCTTGTACCAAAAGAAGAAGCTACGCTGTTCCTGCTTCTCCTCCGGGGAGCGAGCCACGCAGACCGGCTTCTGGTCGTACGGGTGCACCCCGGTCGCGTAGATCTCAGTCGCGACGGTCATCGGGGTCGGTGTAAAATCCTGCACCTGCTCCAGCT
>JBILWD010000315.1:0-4266 GCA_044370095.1 Opitutaceae bacterium
CGAGGTCAAGATCTCCACCGAGGCCGCGGGAGAGATCGTCGAACTGCCGTTTAAGGAAGGGGCGCGGGTGAAGCGCGGGGACCTGCTGGTGCGGATCAAACCCGACGTCTACCAGGCGCAGGTGGATCAGCAGGAGGCCAATCTAGTCGCGGCGCAGGCGAGCGCCGTCCTCGCCAAGGCCCAGATGCGCAAGGCGGAGGATGACTTCCGGCGTTCCGAGGGGCTCTTCGCGCAGAAGCTGATTGCCGAGGCCGAGTTCCTCGCCGCCCGCACCACACGAGAAGTCGCTCAGGCGACCCACGACAACGCCGTCGCCCAGATTCGACGCACCGAGGGCTCGCTGAGCCAGACCCGCGACCAACTGGCCAAAACCATCATCTACTCGCCGATGGAAGGCACGATCAGCGCCCAGTCCAGTGAGGTCGGCGAACGCGTGGTCGGCACCGGCTCCTTCGCCGGCACCGAGATTATGCGGGTGGCCGACCTCGCCAATATGGAGCTGCGGGTGCGGGTGAACGAGAACGACATCGTCAACGTGAAGCTGGGCGACCGCGCGGTGATCGCGATCGACGCCTACCCGGGGCGCAAGTTCACGGGCACGGTCTCCGAGATCGGCTCCTCCGCGCAGGGCGGCAGCGCCGCCTCCCAGCTCGCGGCCCTCTCGGACGACGTCACGAATTTCCTCGTCCGGATCCGCGTCGCCGACCCGGGCGTCCAGCTTAGGCCGGGAATGAGCGCCACCGCGGATATCGAGACGCGGACGGTGGAGAATGTAGTCTCCGTGCCGATCCAGAGCGTGACCGTGCGCGCCAGTGGGGGGCAGACCTCGGAGGAGATGCGGAAGGAGGCCGCCAAGGCCGCCGAGAACAAGTCCGGCGCCGGGGCCGTCGACGCCGCTGCCGAGAAGCGCGAGGCGCGCCGGCAGCGGGAGGTCCTCCTCAAGGTGGCGTTCGTCCGGCAGGGGGACACCGTCAAGATGGTCCCGGTCGAAGTCGGCCTCGCCGACAACACCCATCTGGAGATCAAGTCCGGCCTCCGCGCCGGGGACGAGGTCGTCGCCGGAACCTACGCGGCCATCAGCCGCCAGCTGAAGGACGGCTCCCGCGTGACCCTCGCGAAGCCGAAGGAGGAGGAGCGGAAGTGATTCCGCCGCCGATTGCGATGAGCGCCGCCGCCGCCCCCGCCCGCCGTCCGGCCCGCGCTCCGGGGGACCTGGTCATCCGAATCGAGGGCGTGACCAAGCTCTACCGGATGGGCACGGAGACGATCCACGCCCTGCGCGGCGTGAACCTCGAGATCCGCCGCAACGAGTATCTCGCGATTATGGGGCCCTCCGGCTCCGGCAAGTCCACGCTGATGAATATGCTGGGGTGCCTCGATACCCCGAGTGCTGGCCGCTACGACTTCAACGGCAAGGACGTCGCGCGGATGGTCGACGACGAGCTGGCGGAGATCCGCAATCGGGAGATCGGCTTCGTCTTCCAGACCTTCAACCTGCTGCCACGCTCGAATGCCCTCCACAACGTGGAGCTCCCGCTGATTTA
The DNA here is from genome assembly GCA_044370095.1 of Opitutaceae bacterium. Classification (GTDB taxonomy): domain Bacteria; phylum Verrucomicrobiota; class Verrucomicrobiia; order Opitutales; family Opitutaceae; genus ER46. The sequence goes on from JBILWD010000315.1 coordinate 1,545, forward strand.
CGCTGGGCTGCGTCCCGCGGTGCGCCGCGAGCGCGCGCTCGTCGCCCTCCGCAACGTCGGCCTCGGCGACCGGATCCACCATAAACCGAACGAAATGTCCGGTGGCCAGCGGCAGCGCGTGGCCATCGCGCGGGCCCTCGTCAACCACCCCTCCATTTTGCTGGCCGACGAGCCCACCGGGAACCTCGATTCCCGCACCGGCGAGGAGATTATGGCGCTCTTCGAGGACCTCTACGAACAGGGGCACACCATCATCGTGGTGACCCACGAGGAGGACATCGCGCGCCACGCCCGGCGCGTGGTCCGCCTGCGCGACGGCCTGATTGAGAGCGACGGGCCCGTCCCCTGACCGATGGCTCGCCTTCTCCAGGAGCTCGTCGAGTCGTTCCGGATCGCCTTCGGGCAGATCCGGGCCAACGCGCTGCGGTCCGTCCTCACTGCCCTCGGGGTGATCATCGGCATCGTCGCGGTTACCCTGATGGGGACCGCGATCAACGGGATCGATATCGGCTTCAACCGCAGCCTCGCGATGCTGGGTGAGGACGTCCTCTACGTGCAGCGCTGGCCGTGGCGCCGGGTGGACGACTGGTGGAACTACGTCAATCGGCCGCCGCTCGAGGTGGAGACGGCGGAGCGACTGAATCGCGTGATCGAGTCGACCCCGGGCTCGCTGCTGGAGGTAGCGGTGCCGGTGGCGACCCGCGGGACCACGGTGCGGGCAGGCGAGCTGCGGCTGGGGGGCGTGATGCTTTTCGGCACCACTGGGGACTACGCGCGGATCGTGACCACCGACGTGGCCGAGGGGCGGATGTTCAACGACATCGAGGCGACGGTCGGCCGGCCGGTTTGCGTGCTCGGCTCGGCGGTGGCGGAGAACCTGTTCCCCGGCCGTTCCGCGCTCGACCAGCAGGTCCAGATCCGCGGTGAGCGCTACACCGTGATCGGCGTGCTCGCGAAGCAGGGAGAGTTTCTTGGCCTCTTCAGCTTCGACAACCAGATCGTGGCGCCGCTCAACACCGTGCGACGCCAAACCGGGGTCCGCGCCAACCTGGATTTGCGGGTCAAGGTGCGCGATAAGACTAAGCTCGCGGCCGCAGAGGAGGAGCTGATCGGTGCGATGCGCCGCGTGCGGGGCCAGTTGCCCGGCGAGCGGGATAATTTTTCGATCAACCAGCAGCAGGCCTTCAAGGAGCAGTTGGACCCGGTCAAGGCGGGCATCGCGCTCGCGGGGCTGTTCATCACCGGGCTTTCGCTCTTCGTCGGCGCGATCGGGATTATGAACATCACCTTCGTCAGCGTGAAGGAGCGCACCAAGGAGATCGGCACCCGCAAGGCGCTGGGCGCCCGCCGGCGCACGATTCTGCTGCAGTTCCTGATCGAGGCTGTGTCGATCTGCCTGATCGGCGGGCTCGTCGGCCTCGGCGTGACGCTCGCCGCGAGCCTCGTGCTCGCGACGCTGCTGCCGGCGCTGCCGATCGCGTTCTCGCCCGGCCTGATGGCGGTCAGCGTGCTCGTCTCCATCCTCACCGGCGTCGTCTCAGGCTTCGCCCCGGCGTGGGGCGCCTCCCGCCTAGATCCGGTCGTCGCCCTCCGCTACGAGTGACCATGGAATCTCGCGAGATCCTCCGTATGGCCTTCGGGTCGCTGGGCGTGAACAAGCTCCGCTCGTTCCTGACGATGTCCGGCATCTCCATCGGCGTCTTCTCGGTGATCGGGGTAATGACGGCCGTCTCCGCCCTGCGCGGCTCGATCGAGACCGGCCTAAGCGTGCTCGGCTCGAACATCTTCCAGATTAGCCGCAACCCGACCGGTTTCCAGACCTCGGGCGAGGCGCGCCGCCGGATCGAGCAGCGCCGCAATATCACCCTCGAACAGGCCCAGCGCTACCAGCAACTGCTGCGGGATGTGACCGAGGTCGTGTGCCTCAAGGCCTTCTACCGCGACGGCTCGGTGCAGGCGAGCCACGGCAACCGCCAGACCGAGCCGGGGCTCACCTTCGGTGGTTCCAACGAACACTTCCTCGCGGCGAACCAGTACGCGATCGACCTCGGCCGGAACTTCACGGCGGAGGACGTTGATCTCGCCCGCCCGTTCGCGATTCTCGGCCAAGCGGTCGTGCGCAAGCTCTTCCCCGCCGAATCGCCGCTCGGCAAGCGGGTCAAGCTCGCCGGACGCACCTATGAGGTGATCGGCACCTTCGCGGAGAAGGGCAGCAGCTTTGGGCAGACGCAGGACGAGATCGTGATCGTGCCGATCACCCGGTTCCTGTCCGATTACGGCGCGGCGCGCTTCTCGATTAACCTCGCCACGCAGGCGCCCTCCCAGGCGGTCTACAACGAGACGCTCGACCGGGCCATCACCGCGATGCGCATCGTCCGCAGCCTCCGCGCCGAGCAGGAGAACGACTTCGAAATCTACTCCAACGACTCGCTCATCGCCGCCTTCGCGCAGATCGCGGACGTGGTGCGCGCCGGCGCGCTGGTGATCAGTGCCATCGCGCTCCTAGCCGCCAGCGTGGGCATTATGAACATTATGCTCGTGAGCGTCACCGAGCGCACCAAGGAGATCGGGGTGCGCAAGTCGGTCGGCGCTCGCCGGAGCTCCATTTTGGGCCAGTTCCTGATCGAGGCGGTGCTCCTTTCGGTCACCGGCGGGGTGGTGGGGATCATCCTCGGGGTTCTGACGGGCAACGCCCTGGCGATGTGGCTGCAGGCGGAGGTCG
>JBILWD010000077.1:0-12723 GCA_044370095.1 Opitutaceae bacterium
AACCTGGGCGGCCGCCAGGGCGGCACAGGCGCAGGCAAGCGCGAACCCGGCGGCTCGGGTCGGGCGCGAGGAAAGTGGGCGGCGCGACGGCATCGGCGACGGTGTCCGCCCCGCGACTCAGTTGTCCCGCGAGAACTGGGTGTTCGGACGGGCTAGATCCAGTTCCTTGATCCAGATGTTTCGGTAACGCACGTCGTGGCCCTCGCATTGCAGCTTCAGGCCGCCGGGCGTATCGGTGATCCCCTTGCCGCCATCGTTGCCGCCGTCGATCCCCGAGTTGGCGCCGCCCCAGACCTGGTTGATCTCCTGGTTCGCGTGGATCTTCACGCCGTTGAAGTACATCGTCACCCGCGCCTTCTCGACCAGCTTGCCGTCCTTGAAGCGGGCCGCGCGGAACTGGAGGTCATACGCGTTCCACTGGCGCAGGCCCCTGTAGAGGAAGTAGGGCGACTCGGTCTCGTTGATCACCGAGCCCATCCCGTGCTTGGTCGCATCGCCGTCCTGGATCTGGATCTCGTAGCGGTTCTGCAGGTAAACGCCGCTGTTGCCGCCCTCGTTCATCACGCAGAACTCCACGTGGAGGCGGAAGTCGCGGTACGCCTTCTTGGTCACGATGTCCGCGGCGCCGTAGCGGCCCTTGGGCGCGTTCGGGTCGTCCGTCTGCACCACGGTGCCGCGGTCCACCGGATCGGGCACGACCTTCCACTTGATCGGCAGCGCGGAGGCGAAGCGGGGGCCCGCCCAGTAAGTCCACTTGGCGTCCAGCATTTCGCGGGAACCATCGAGGATGACCTCGGCGCCCGCCAGGGGGGGCGCGCCGACGCCGACCGCGCCGTGCGCTGCGGCGGCCAGCAGGAAGGGGACGAGACGAAGCAGGGCGAACGGGGCGGGGGTTTTCACGCGCGCAGCGAATCGCGGCGGGCGGGACCTCCGCAAGGGCGAAGTCACTGGCCCGCGATCTCGCGCCACATCCCGCCCAAATCGATCCGCCGTTCCCGGGAGCGATTGATCCACTCGACCTCGGGGGGCGCCCCCGGCGGCGTGAACCGGATGCCCCAGATCGGATCGAACGCCTCCGCGGAAAGGGAGTAGCGCATATCCGCCAGCACGGTCGGGTCCCCGGGGCTACGCGCCACCCAATGTTCCGAGAACCAGGCGAACCGGGCAAAGGAACGCCGCGTGTCGCGCGCCCGCTCGGCGGGGGTCAGATCCGCGGGGCCCGCGAGCGGCAGCGACCAGCCCTCGCGCAGGGTCACCGTGCCAGTCCAGCCCGCGCGCACGCGGTCGCTGTGGATCCGACCGCCGTGCTCATACAGGGTCCGCCAGACGAGCTGGTTCGCGAGAGTGGGCATCACCTCCACGCGCACCGGGGCGTGCCCGCGGCGCGCCGCGAGTTCGCGCAACGCCGCCTCGGCGCGGCCGTGCTGGACGACCCCGAGTCCGAGGTAGGCGAGCGCGCACCCTAGACCCACGACGGCCGGCGCGGCGGACCGCCGCGCCAGCGCCCAAGCGAGGCCCACGGCGAGCGGCAGGGTAAAGGCGGGATCCACCACCGCGATCCAGTCCCACCCGGCGCGCTGGTCGGAGAACGGCCAGAGCAACTGGGTGCCGTAGCTGGTCGCAGCGTCGAGCAGGATATGGCTGAGATAAGCGAGGGCGGCCGCGAGCCACAGGGCCCAGCCGCGGCCGCCGGCGCGGGCGGCGGGCCGCCGCAGCCAGGGCAGGATGGCGACCAGCGCACCCACGGGAACGAAGGCGAACGCGTGGGTGAAACCGCGGTGCGCGGCCACCGCGACAAGTGGATCCGCCGGGCTGCCGATGAACACGTCGGCGTCGGGCAACACGCCTGCCACGAGGCCGACGAGCACGGCCGTGCGCCCCAAGCGACGTCCGAAGACGGCCTGCGCGAGGCTGGCACCGAGCACGGCGTGGGTGACGGGATCCATGGGCGCGGAGCAAACGCGGGGGCGGCCGCTTGGCAAACCTCGGTCGCCGCGGGCCTTGCGCCAAGCCCCGAAGCGGGTTCGCTCCCGGCGATGTCGTCCTGCCCGTTCCACGCCGCCGCGCCAGCCCCCGCTCCCGCGGTCGCCCCAGCGGATCCGGACGCCGAGCTCGCCTTCCTCGCGGAGGCCCATCCGGGCGGCGTGAAGCCGGAGTGGCGCGCTCGGCTGGTCGCCGCCCTCGCCGCCGGCGAACCGGCACCCTTGACCGCGGCGGAGCTCACCTGGGCCGGCCGCATCGCCTGGCGCAACCACGCGCGCTGCATCGGGCGGCTCCACTGGCGCCGCCTCGAGGTGCGCGACTGCCGCGGCCTTGAGCACCCCGACGACCTCGCCGCCAGCCTGCGAGAGCACCTTGAGTTGGCGCAGGGAGACGGCACGGTCCGCTCCTACCTGACTGTGTTCGCGCCCCCGGATCGCCCGGGCGGGCCCGCGCCGCGGATCTGGAACGCCCAGCTATGCGGTTACGCGGGCCACCCGCACCCCGGCGGCGGCATCCTCGGCGACCCCGCCAACGCCGCCCTCACCCGCCTCGCCCGGCGCCTCGGCTGGGCACCCCCGGGCGAACCCACCGCCTTCGACCTCCTCCCCTGGATTCTCTCCGGCCGCGACGGGAAGCCCCACCTGTACCCGCTCCCCACGGGCCTCGTCCGCGAGGTGCCCCTTGAGCACCCTACCCTCCCCGGCTTCGCCCGCCTCGGCCTGCGCTGGTACGCCGTGCCCGTGGTCAGCGGAATGCGCTTCCACGCCGCCGGGACGGACTTCCCCGCCGCCCCGTTCAACGGCTGGTATATGGGCACCGAGATCGGCGCGCGGAACCTGGCCGACACCGACCGTTACAACCTGCTCCCGGCCGTGGCCGACCTCCTCGGCCTCGACCGCCGCCATCCCCGCACGCTCTGGCAGGACCGCGCCCTCCTCGAGCTCAACGCCGCCGTGCTGCACTCCTACGCCGCGGCCGGGGTAACGCTCGTCGACCACCACAGCGCGTCCGAGGAGTTCCTGCGCTTCTGCGCCCGAGAAGCGGCGGCCGGGCGGGCGGTGTCCGCGCGCTGGGACTGGATCGTGCCCCCGATCTCTGCGAGCGCGACGCGCGTCTTCCACACGCCGATGCGCGAGTTCCCGACCACGCCGGACTTCCATCACCAGCCACCGCCGCCCGGGCTGGCGTGACGGTTTTTCGCTCGCCCCGTCCGCGAGGCGGGCAAAACGTCGGGCACCCCTCGATGCCCCCGTCCTCCCCTCCCCTCCCCCGCAAGGAATTCCTCGGCCTCGCCGCGCTCGGCGCCCTCGGGCTCGCCACCGGCTGCGCCACCGCCGGGCGACGCCCCGTGCCGCGGGACGGCATTTTGCGCCACGCCGCGATCGGCGCCGGCGGGATGGGCGGCACCGACCTCGACCAACTCCGCACCCACCCGCGCCTGCGCGTCACCGCGCTCTGCGACACCGACGCGACCCTGCTCGCCGCCGCGAAGCGCAAGTTCCCGGACGCGCGCACCTACACCGACTGGCGCGAGTTGTTCGCGAAGGAGGGCGACGCCCTCGAGACCTGCAACGTCTCGATCCCGGACCATATGCACGCCGTGGTCGCGCTCGCCGCGATCCGCCGCGGAATCTCCGTCTATTGCCAGAAGCCGATGGCCCACGACGTCGCCGAGTGCCGCGCGCTGACCCTCGCCGCGGCCGCCGCGGGCGTGACGACGCAGCTGGGCACGCAGCACGCCGGGGGCCCGGGCGACCGCCTCGCGGTGCACCTGCTCCGCACCGGCGCGATCGGCAAGGCGCGGCGCGCCTACCTGTGCTCCAACCGCTCGACTGCCGCCCGCTACCGCCTCGAGGGGCCGCGCCCCGCGGAGACCACCCCACCGCCGGATTCGCTCGCTTGGGACCTCTGGCTCGGCAACGCGCCCGCCCGGCCCTACGCACCGAAGGTCTACCACCGTACCACTTGGCGCTCGTGGCAGGATTTCGGCACCGGCTGGTCCGGCGACATCGGCTGCCACATCTTCGACGCCGTCTGGAAGGGCCTCGGCCTCACCGCGCCGCGCACCGTCACCGCCGAGGTGCAGTCCTCCTGGCGCACCTCTCCGGCCCGCCGCGGGGACACTTGGCCGCAGGGCAACCACCTCACCTGGAAGTTCCCCGGCAACGCCGCCACCGAGGGCCCGGACTTCACCGTGGAGTGGTTCGACGGCGAGTTCTTCCCGCCCGCCGAGGCGCAGGCGATCGCCCGCGAGCTCGGCTTCGCCAAGTACCCGGAGGAAGCCGCCCTCGTGGTCGGCACCGAGGGCGCGCTGCTCCTCCCGCACACCTCCGGCCCGCGGCTCCACCCCGCCCCGAAGTTCGCCTCGCTGACCCGCCCGAACCTCACCGGCCCCAGCCATTACCACGGCTTCGTTGACGCCTGCCTCAACCGCACGCCCGCCGACTCCGACTTCGCCCGCTCCGGCCCGATGGCCGAGGCCGTCATCCTCGGCACCGTCGCCATCCGCCAGCCCGGCGACATCCTCCAGTGGGACTCCGGCCGCCTCCGCGTCCTGAACTCCGCTGCCGCCAACCGCCTCCTCCGCCGCACCTACCGGTCCGGTTGGGAACTCGATCTCAAGGTCTGATTCACCTCCTATGCGCACCCCCGCCCTGCTCGCCCTCCTCGCCCTCGCGCTGCCGCTGTCCGCCGCCGCGCCCAAGAAGGGCGGCCCCGCCGGCCCGCTCCTCAAGATCCGCGTGCAGCAACTCCACGTGGATAACAACGAGGGCTGCGCCATCGCCGACTTCAACCGCGACGGACGCCCCGATATCAGCGCCGGCGAGTACTGGTACGAGGGGCCCACCTTCACCGCCAAGCGCAAGCTCCGCCAACTCGAGCCCTTCGGGAAGGACTACGTCACCAACTGCGGCGAGCACGCCCACGACGTGAACGGTGACGGCTACCCGGACATCGTCACGGGCGCCTTTATGGACTCGAAGGTGTACTGGTACGAGAACCCCGGCCCGGCCGGGCTCACCGGTACCGCCCCGTGGCGCCAGCACGTGCTGGTCGAGACCAAGCTGATGCAGAACGAGTGGACCGCCTTGCGCGATCTCGACGGCGACGGCGTGCCCGAGTACGTGGTCAACTCCTACGGCCACGCCAACGCGCTGATGGCGTACCGGTTCGCGAAGGGCCCGGCGGGCGAGCCCATCCTCGCTCCTTGGGTGATCCAGCCCGGCGCCCCGTTCGTGAACGGCCACGGGATCGGCTTCGGGGACCTCAACGGCGACGGCCGCGAGGACATCCTCTACGGCAACGGCTGGTACGAGCGCCCCGCCGGGAACATCGCCGCCGGCCCGTGGCGCCGCCACGCCGACTGGACCTGGCCGCACGCCAGCACCCCGATGATCGTCGTCGACCTCACCGGCGACGGCCGCGCCGACATCATCCGCGGCCACGGCCACAACTACGGCCTCTACTGGGAGGAGCAGCGCGACCCGAATAAGGACGGGAGCACCAACTGGCGCCACTTCGTGATCGACGACAAGATCTCGCAGAACCATTGCCTGGTCTGGGAAGATCTCGACCGCGACGGTCAGCCTGACCTCATCACCGGCCGCCGCGTGCGCGCCCACAGCGGCAACGATCCGGGCGACAACGAGCCGGGCTGCGTCGCCCTCTACAAGTGGAACGCCGCCGAGCGCCGCTTCACCAAGCACATGCTGGCCGACGGCGGCCCCGGGACCGGCCTGCAGATTCGCGTGGCCGACCTGGATGGCAACGGCTGGAAGGACATCGTCGTCGCCGGCAAGAGCGGCACCCACATCCTCTGGAACGACGGCCGCTAAGGCCGCCCCTCGCGCCCTCCGGCAACGAAGGCGCGAGGCCCTCCCCGACCAACGCCGGCCGCGCCGCGAGCCGCGGCCTGGCGGTGTCTCGGGCCGCCCGCGCGGCGCCGAAACCGGTCGACGACCTGTTACTCTGAAACGGACCCCGTCCGGCCGCGGTGCGCCTCGGGGCTTGCCCCGCCGCTCCGCCTCGCGCGTCATCTCGCGCCACCCCCTTTTCCCCGATGCGCCTCCGTCTCCCGCTGCTGTTCCTGCTCCTGCTGCCGTTCGCCGCCGCCGCGGCCACCCCCGAGCCCTTCGCCCTGCGCGAGGGCGACCGCGTCGCCTTCCTCGGCGACGGCCTGATCGAAGGCGAGCAACACCACGGCTGGATCGAGCTGATGCTCACGACGCGGGCGGCCGACCGGAACATCACCTTCCGCAACCTCGGGTGGAACGGCGACACCCCGGCGGGCGACTCGCGCTTCGGCCTGAGCCTGCTCCAAGCGGGCCACGAACCCGCCGACGAAGGCTGGCGCCAGCTGGTCCGCCAGCTCGAGGAAACGCGGCCGACGGTGCTGCTGGTGGGCTACGGGATGGCCAGCTCCTTCGACGGCGAGGCCGGCCTGGCCCGCTTCCGCGCGGACTACGCGCGCCTGCTCGACGAAGCGGCGCGGGTCGCGCCCGGCGTGCGGCTGGTGCTCCTCTCGCCGCTGCCGCACGAGGCGCTCGGCGCGCCCTGGCCCGACGCGGCGTCGCACAACGCCGCGCTCGCCCGCTACGCCGCCGTGGTCGCAGAGCTGGCGCAGGCGCGCGGCGCGCGGCACGTCCCGCTGTTCGAGCTTTTATCCGCCCGGCGCCCGGCCCCGCGGCTGACCGCCAACGGCATCCACCCGACCGGCGACGGCTACCGCGCGCTGGCGGTGGTGCTGGAGGAGGCGCTGCTCGGCGGCACCGGCGAGTGGCGCGCCAGCCCGCGGACTGAGGTCCTGCGGCAGGCGATTCTGCGCAAGAACGAATGGTTCTTCCACCGGTCGCGGCCGGCGAACATGGCGTACATCTTCGGCTTCCGGAAGCGGGAGCAGGGCCGCAACGCCGCGGAAGTGCTCAAGTTCGACGAGTTCATCGCCGCCGAGGAGCAGCGCATCACCCGGCTCCGCGCGCTGCAGCCGGCAGACGTCCCCGAGCTCCCGCGCCGCATCGGCAACGCCGCAGCCGTGTTCACCCCGCAAGCCCGCCCCGAATTCGAGGTCGGCGAGGGCCTCGAGGTCACCCTCTGGGCGGAGAACCCGCTCCTCCATAAGCCGATCCAGATGAACTTCGACGCCCGCGGCCGCCTCTGGGTCGCCAGCTCTGAGCTCTACCCGCAGATCGAGCCCGGCCAGGCCGCCACCGACCGCATCCTCATCCTCGAGGACACCACCGGAGCGGGCCGCGCCACCAAGGCCACCGTCTTTGCCGATGGCCTCCTCATCCCCACCGGCCTCGAGGTCGGCGACGGCGGGGTGTACGTCGCCCAAAGCACCGAGCTGCTCCATTTCCGGGACACCAACGGCGACGATCGGGCGGACGAACGCCGCGTCGTGCTCAGCGGCTTCGGCACCGAGGATACCCACCACAACCTCCACACGCTGCGCTGGGGCGTCGACGGGCGCCTCAACCTCGCGCAATCGGTCTACACCCGCACCACCGCCGAGACGCCGCACGGCGTCATCCGCCTGCGCGCCGGCGGCATCTTCGCGCTCGACCCGCGCAACCTGCACACCGAGGTCCGTTACCGCGGCTGGGTGAACACGTGGGGCCACCAGATCGACGACTTCGGCCAGTCCTTCGCCACCGACGGCGCGGGCAACGCCGGCATCAGCTGGGCCGTGCCCGGCGCCACCTACCGCACCCTCGCCCCCGCCCGCCGCGTGATCCCGAGCATCACGCCGGGCACGACGCCGAAATACTGCGGCCTCGAGATCATCCGCAGCCGCCACTTCCCGGACGACTGGCAGGGCGACTTTGTCACCGCGGACTTCCGCGCCCACCGCCTCGTCCGCTACCGCACCGAGGAGCTCGGCAGCGGCTACGTCACCCGCGAGCTGCCCGATCTGCTGCGGACCACCGCAGCCTCTTTCCGCCCGATCGACCTGCGGATGGGGCCGGACGGCGCCCTCTACGTCGCGGACTGGAGCAACCCGATCATCCAGCACGGCGAGGTGGATTTCCGCGACCCGCGCCGCGACAAGGCCCACGGCCGCATCTGGCGCATCGCCTACAAGGGACGGCCGGCGCTACCCCGCGTCGACCTGACGCAGCTGCCCAACCCAGAGCTCCTCGACCGCCTCGCCGGTCCCGACGGTTACGCCCAGGAACAAGCCCGGCGCGTGCTGCTGGGCCGCGGCGCCGCCATCGCCACCGACCTCGCGGCGTGGTCCGCCGCCCCCCGGACCGAGCCGGCCCGCCTACAGGCCCGCTGGCTTCGCCAGGCGCTCGATCTGCCCGCGCAGGCGGACGACACGGGGCTGCTGGCCGCGCAGGACCCGCGCGTCCGCGCCGCGGCGGTCCGTGCCCTGCCGGTGGCCGGCGCCCTGCCCGCCCTCACCCGACTCGCCGCCGATCCGCACCCCCGCGTGCGCCTCGAAGCCGTGCGCGCCCTCGGGCGTCAAGGCACCCTCGCCGCCGCCGACGTGGCCCTGAGCGTACTCGGTCGCGCGATGGACCCCTATCTCGACTACGCGCTGTGGCTGACCGTCAACGAGCTCGCCACCCCGTGGCTGGCCGGCGTCGCCGACGGCACGTGGAACCCGGCCGGCCGGGAAGCCGCGCTGGAGTTCGGGCTCCGCGCCGTCGAACCCGCCCGCGCCGCCGAGGTCCTCGCCGGCCTGCTGGCGCGCCAGGGCCTACCACGCGACGGCCGCGGCCCGTGGATCGAGCTGATCGGCGCCGCCGGCAGCCCCGCCGAGCTAACGCGCCTCTTCGGCGAGATCCTCGCCGGCGCCTTCCCCGAACCGGTCGCGGCCCGGGCCCTCGAGGCGCTGGCCCAAGCGGCCCGCGTCCGCGACGCCCGCCCCACCGGGGATCTCGCCGCACTCGGCGCGCTGCTGGAATCGCCCGCGCCCGCCATCCGCCGGGCCGCCGTGCCGCTCGCCGGGGCGTGGAAACTGCAGGCGCTCGCGGCGCCGCTCGCCACCGCCGCCGGCCGGCCGGGCGCTGCGCCCGCCGAACGCGCCGCCGCCTTCACCGCGCTCCGCGACCTCGGCGCCGCCGCGACCCCCGAGCTCCGCCGCCTGGCGACCACGGAGAACGCCGACGCCGGGCTGCGCCGCGAGGCCACCGTCGCCCTCGCCGGCGTCAACCTGAACGCTGCCCTCGCCGTGCTCCCCGCGGTCACCGCGCTGCCGGCCGACGACGCGGCCGCCGAGGCGTTCTGGCGCGGCCTCCTCGGGATCCGCGGCGCGAGCGCCCGGCTCGCCGCCGACCTGCCCAAGTCGCCCCCGCCCGCGGCTTTCGCCCGGGCCGGCCTCCGCCCCGCCCGCGAAGGCAACCAGCACCAGGCCCTCGTCCCCGTCCTGCTCCAAGCGGCCGGCCTCGGCCTCGGCGAAGCCGCGTCCTCCCCCGAGGCCCTCCGCGCCCTCGCTCAGGAGGCTTTAGCCCGCGGAGACGCCGCCCGCGGGGAACGCCTGTACCGCCGCACGGAGCTCGCCTGCGTCGCCTGCCACGCCATCGGCGGCGCCGGGGGCCGCCTCGGCCCCGACCTCACCAGCATCGGCGCCAGCGCCCCGGCGGATTACCTGGTCGAGTCGATGCTCAACCCGGGCGCCAAGATCAAGGAAGGCTACCACGCGATGCTGCTCGCGACCGCCGACGGCCAAGAACACAGCGGGATGGTCGTCCGCGAGGCCGGCGGGGAAGTCGTTCTCCGCACCGCCGCCAACCAGCTGGTCACGCTGCCCGCGCGCACCATCACTCGTCGCACCAGCATCGGCTCACTGATGCCGGCGGGGCTGATCGATGGCCTGCTGCCCGAGGAGCGGCTCGACCTGTTCCGGTTCCTGATCCAGCTCGGGAAACCCGGCGATTACGACGCGGCGCGCGGGGGGGTGGCCCGCTTCTGGCGGATCTACAACATCGTCAGCGCCAACCAGCACCTCGGCGCCGAGCGGGTCGTCCAAGGCGACTTCGCGCTCGAACACTGGGCGACCGCCTACTCGCTCGTGAGCGGGCGGCTGCCGGCCGACGCGTTCGCGGGGGCCTTCAACTTCCGCCAGAACAGCCGGGGCCTGTACGCCGCCACGCAGTTCGAGACGACGCGCGCCGGCCCGGTGACGTTCACGCTGGAGGGCGCCGCGACCGCCGCGTGGGTGAACGGCCGCGCGGTCCGCCCCGGCGCGACCTTCACCGCCGAGGCCCGCGCCGGGCTCAACACCGTGGTCCTGCAGGTGGACGCCACCGAACCGCCAGCCGCGCTCCGGCTCGCCGCGCCGGGGGTGGCCTTCCGCGTGGAATAGCCCCCGTGCGTCCGCGCGTCCGCCTCCTCGCCACCGGCGGCACCATCGCCGGCGCCCAGGCCGCCCCCGCCGCGGCCGGTTACCGCGCCGCCGTGTTCTCCGCCGAGGCGCTGCTCGCCGCGGTGCCCGGGCTCGGTGAACTCGCGGCCGTCGAGGTCGAGCAGGTCGCGGCGATCGGCAGCCAGGATATGGACGACTCCACTTGGCTGCGGCTGGCGGCGCGGACCGCGGCGGCGCTCGCGGAGCCGGGGCTCGCAGGCGTGGTGATCACGCACGGCACCGACACGATGGAGGAAACGGCCTACTTCCTGCACCTCGTCCTGCCCGCGACGCGGCCGGTGGTGCTGGTCGGCGCGATGCGGCCAGCCACCGCCATCAGCGCGGACGGGCCGATGAACCTGTTCAACGCGGTCGCGGTCGCGGCGCATCCGGCCGCCGCCGGCCGCGGGGTGCTGGTGGTCGCGAACGACGAGCTCCACTTCGCCCGCGAGATCACCAAGACCAACACGACCCAGGTGGGCACCTTCCGCAGCGGACCCCGCGGGCTTGCCGGGCTCGTCTCGCACGGCCGCCTGCACCTGCACGCGCCCCCCGAGAAACGCCCCCCCGAGCCCCCATTCAACCTCGCCGGCCGGACCGGCTTGCCATGCGTGGACCTTGTCTGCGCCCACGCCGGGATGGGCCGCGGGCTGATCGACGCGGCCGTCGCCGCCGGCGCCGCGGGGATCGTCATCGCCGGCGTAGGGGACGGGAACCTGGGCGCCGCGGCTCTGGCCGCCGCCCGCGACGCCGTCGCCGCCGGGGTGGCCGTGGTGCGGAGCTCGCGCACCGGCGGGGGCGTGGTCGCCCGCAACATCGAGGTCGACGACGACGCGGCCGGCTTCATCGCCGCCGGCGAGCTCAACCCCCAGAAAGCCCGCGTGTTACTTCAACTGGGCCTGACCCGTACCCGGGAACCGGCCGCTCTCCAGCGGCTCTTCGACACCCTCTAAGGCGGGAACTACGTAGCACGGGACGGTTTTTACTTAACTCCCTTCCCGCCAACGAAATGGGATTGCGCCAAGGGCGACTTGCCGTCATCCAACCGCAATGAAGCTGCGCCTCCTCGCCCTCCTCTTGGCCGCGGCCGCGCTCGTCTGCGCGGCTGAGCCGGCCCCCGCCGCACCCGCCGCCCCCGGGGCACCCGCGGCGGAGTTGAGCGCCCGGGACGCCATCATCTTGGGGGTGATCGAGGGGGTGACCGAGTTCCTGCCCATTTCGTCGACCGGCCACCTGATTATCGGCACTCGTCTGCTAGGGCTTGATGACACGAAGCCCCTACTCGGGCCGGACGGCCAGCCGCGCTGGCACCGGAAGCCGAAGGAGGGCAAGCCGGGCGAACCGCTCACGGTAAAGAACGCAGCGGACACGTTCATCGTGGTGATCCAGTTCGGGGCGATCGCGGCGGTCGCGCTGCTGTACTGGGGTCCCCTGATGTCGATGGCGCGCGGCCTGCTCGGTCAGGATCCGGCGGGCCGACGGCTCCTGCTCAACGTGCTCATCGCCTTTGTCCCGGCCGCCGGGATCGGCTTCCTCGCGAGCAAATGGATCGAGGAAAACCTGTTCTCCGTCGGTGCGGTGATCATCGCCCTAGTCGCGGGCGCGCTGCTGATGTTTGCCGCCGAGGCCTGGCATCGCCGGCGCGTCGCGTCGGGGACCTGGGTCGGACGTGAGGAGCTGACGCCGCGCGGCGCCGCCACCGTGGGCCTACTGCAGTGCTTGGCGATGTGGCCGGGCACGAGCCGGTCGATGATGACGATCGTGGGCGGTTACTTTGCGGGCCTTGATCCGCGGCGCGCGGCTGAATTCAGCTTCATCCTCGGCTTCGTCACCCTCACCGCCGCCTCGATCTACAAGAGCCTCCGCGGCGGCGCGGTGATGATCGAAGTCTTCGGCTGGCCCAAGGTGATCCTCGGCGGCGTGGTCGCGGCGGTTACCGCGGCGATCTGCGTGCGTTTTCTGGTCAACTGGCTGACGCGCCACGGGCTCGCCGTGTTCGCCTGGTACCGGATCGCCCTGGCGGCGGTCCTGGCGTTCTACTTCTACCGCTGACCGGAGCGGGCGGTAACCCCCGCCGACCGGCCTGCGTCTTGCCGGGACCCCGCTATGCGTGCCTTGTCGCCGCCCCGTCCTCTCGCCCGCTGGGCGCTCCTCGCCGCCTTTGCCGTCCTAGTCGCGGTTTCCCCGGCCCAGGACAAGCCGGCTAAACCCGGCAAACCCGACCGGGAGGAGAAGGGGGAATCCCGCGAGATGAAGCGCTCCCGCGGGGAAAAGCCTGGGCGCGACCCCGGGGCAGAAGCGGCGCGCAGCCTCGTCCGCCTCCGGGAGGCGATGCGGGTGACTGACGACGCTGAGTGGGCGGTGATTGCCGAACGGATTGCCGCGGTGCA
>JBILWD010000316.1:0-4217 GCA_044370095.1 Opitutaceae bacterium
GAGCAGCGCCTCCACGTCGGCCGGGGCAAAGCCGGTGGTGAGCGTGAGGCTCCCGCCCCGCCAATCCCCCTGCACCGTGCTCAGACCCGGATCGTGGGCCCGCAGGCCGGCGACCAAGAGTCCAAGGGCCACCCACCAACCGGCGGCGCGCAGGAGCAGGGAGCGAGGGAGAACGCGGGGGAAGTCCGCCATCCGCCGAACCAATGCGCACCTCGCGCCCTCACGCAAGGCGGAAGCCCCGCCGCACCCGTCACGCCGGCCGGACCAGCACGACGTCGCTCCACTCGCCCATTACCCGGGCATTGACGCTCCAGCCGGGCGCCGCCCGTTCGAAGCCCGCCCGGACTTGGCCGTTCTCCCCGGCCAGAATCCCGCTTAGAATCAAGGTACCCCCGGGCGCCACCGCCCCGGTCAATACGGCGGCATAGCGCAGCAAGACATCCGCCTGGATATTCGCCAACAAGAGGTCCGCCTGCCGCCCCGCGAGGCCGGTCTCCAGATCGGCCGTCTCGAAGCGGACTTGGCCGGTCAGGCCATTCAGGGCCGCATTCTCGCCACTGACCCGCACCGCCTCCGGGTCGTTGTCGAACCCCAGGACATCGCGGTAACCCAGGAGCGCCGCCGACAGCGCGAGGATGCCCGAGCCGCAGCCCGCATCGATCACCCGGCCGCCGGTGCCGTGTTCCTCGGCGCAGACCACGAGGCGCTCCACGCAGAGGCGCGTGGTCTCGTGGTTGCCCGTCCCGAAAGCGAGGCCCGGATCCAGCCACAGGACCGCATCACCCGGCGGCACCACATAGGTCGGGCGCTCCCAGACTGGCACCCAATGCAGCCGATCGAAGCGCCAGGCCCGGAAGTGGGCCTTGTAACTGTCGCGCCAGTCCGCTTCCGCCAGTTCGCGGTCGACCGGGGCGGAAAGGGGCGTGACGCCGACCGCGGCCAACGCCGGGACGAGGGCGGTCCATTCGTCGGCCAAGGCCGCGGCCTCGGGGCCGATCCCGACCAGCCACGCGCGGCGCACGATCACATCCTCGAGGACGCTCCAGGCGGACGCGCCGTGTTCCAAGAACAGTTCATCCGCCGCGCCGGCGGACGCCGCCGGGATTTCCACCTTCAGTTCGTGCAGGGCCACAGCCGCGAGCTTTCCCCGCGCCACGACTGGCGCAACGTCATTCCCGGCCGCGCTGGCTCAACCTTGCGATCACCGCCGGCAACAGGGCGTGTTCCGCGGCGTGAACCTTCGCGGCCACGGCCTCCAAGGTATCCCCTGCCTCGATGCGCACCGCGGTCTGGTCCAGGATCGGGCCGCCGTCGACCTCCGCGGTCACCGCGTGGACGGTGCAGCCCGTGACCTTGACGCCCCGCCGGAAGGCTTGGCCGATGCCATCAAGGCCCGGGAAACTGGGCAGGAGGCTCGGGTGCAGGTTGATGATCCGGCCGGCAAAGGCGCCGAGAAAGCCGGGCTTCAACACGCGCATAAAGCCGGCCAGCACCACCAGATCGGGCTGGGCCGCTTGGACCGCCGCGATGAAGCGGGCCTCGCCCTCCCCCTCCAGTTTCGTCCGGAAGGGCGCCGGATCCACGAAGAGGGCCTCGACGCCAAAACGGGGCCCGAGCGCCAGAATGCCCGCGCCCGGCTGGTCCGAGAGGATCCGCACCACGCGCGCCGCGCCCAGCCGCTGCTGCTGTTGCGCGAGCAGCATCGCCTCGGCGTTGGACCCCCGACCAGAACCTAGGACCACGACGCGCATCGTCAGATCTCCCCCGCGGCCTTGATCCGCGCGATCAGGCTGGTGGTGCTGAACCCGGGCAAAAACGGTAGGAACTCGATGCGCGTCCCCGCGGCCTCCAGGGCCGCCCGTTCCTCCGGATTGAGCGTCGCGAGGGTATAGTCGCCGGCCTTGCAATAGACATCCGGCCGCAGGGCCGCGATCTCCGCGGTGAGCCGCGGCGTGCCGAAGATGATCACCGCGTCGACGCAGGCTAGGGCGGCTAGGGCGAAGGCGCGCTGTTCCTCCGTCTGCACCGGGCGCAGGGGGCCCTTCAGGGCCTTCACGCTGGCGTCCGCATTCAGCGCCACCACGAGGGCGTCGCCCTGCCGCCGCGAGGCCTGCAGGGTGTGCAGGTGCCCGGTATGCAGCAGATCGAACACCCCGTTGGTCAGCACCACCTTGCGTCCTGCCGCCCGCTGGGTCTCGCGCCACGCGGCGGCCGCGGGCAGAGTCAGCAGTTTTGGGTTGTCGAGCGTCACGCGGCGGCAAGCCTCGCGAAGTTTTCGCGGAAGTAAACCCCGTCGTTCCCCCCTATGACCGCCCGCCCCACCCCTGTCCGGTTGCTCCTGTTGCTGCTCGCCGCCGCCACCGCGTTCGCGGCCGAGAAACGCCCGGTCATCGGCCTCTCCCTCGACACCCTCAAGGAGGAACGCTGGCAGCGCGACCGCGACACCTTCATCGCCGAGGCGGGCAAGCGCGGGGCCTCAGTCATTGTCCAATCGGCCAACAGTGACGACACCCGCCAGGTCCGGGACATCGAGGCCCTGATCAGCCGCGGGGTCGATGTGCTCGTGATTGTCCCGCACAACGGCGCGGCCATGACCCGCGCGGTGCGTTCGGCCAACGAGGCCAAGATCCCGGTAATCGCCTACGACCGGCTGATCCTGAACGCGCCGATCGATTACTACCTTTCGTTCGATAATGTGAAGGTGGGTGAGGCCCAGGCCTCCTACCTGGCGGCGCGCCTCCCGGCCGGCCGGCCCGCCAAGGTGGTGCGGATCTACGGCGCCCCCACCGATAACAACGCGAAGCTCTTCAAGCAGGGCCAGGACCAGGTGCTCGCCCCGCTGATCGCCAGCGGGCGCGTGTCGGTCGTGCACGAGGACTGGGCGCTCGATTGGAAGCCCGAGAACGCCAAGCGCATTCTCAACGCCGCTTTGACCAAGCATCGGGAGATCGACGCCGTGCTGGCTTCAAACGACGGGACCGCCGGCGGGGCGATCCAGGCCCTGCAGGAGGACGGACTGGCCGGGAAGGTGCTCGTGACCGGCCAGGACGCCGACCTTGCGGCCTGCCAGCGCATCCTGCGCGGGACGCAGGCGATGACAATCTACAAGCCCCTCAAGAACCTCGCGGCCCTCGCGGCACAGGTGGCGGTGGACGTCGCCCGCGGGCAGCGGCCCACCACGGCGGTGACGATCCCGAACGGCGTGCGCGACGTGCCTGCGATCTTTGAAAAGATCATCAGCGTCGACCGGGACAACCTGCAGGCGACGGTGGTGGCGGATGGGTTCCATCCGGCCGCGGCGCTGAAATAAAGCGGCTCCGCGGTCCGGCCCGATGCATCCGGTCGTCGCCGCCCGCGGGCTGACCAAGCGCTTCCCCGGGGTGGTGGCGCTGCGCGGGGTCGACTTCGACCTGCGGGCCGGGGAGATCCACGCCCTGTGCGGGGAGAACGGCGCCGGCAAGTCGACCCTGATCAAGCTGCTCTCGGGCATCCACCCGCACGGGTCGTACGAGGGCGAGCTGCGGATCGACGGCCGGCCGGCCGCGTTCCGCTCGGTCCGCGATGCCGAGGCCGCCGGGCTGGCCGTGATCACGCAGGAACTGGCGCTGGTCGATGGCCTGAGCGTGGCCGAGAACCTGTTCCTCGGCCGGGCGCCGCGCCGGGGCTGGCGGATCGACTGGCCCACCCTGCACCGCCGCGCCGCGGACCTGCTGCGGGAGTTCGGCCTGGACGTCGATCCCGAGACGCCCGTCGGCCGGCTGGGCATCGGCCAGAAGCAATTGGTGGAAATCGCCCGGGCAATGGACAAACGCTCGCGGGTCCTCGTGCTGGACGAACCCACGGCGGCGCTCGCCGCGCGCGAGGTCGGGGTGTTGCAGGAACACCTGCGGAGGCTGCGCGCCGGGGGGACCGCCTGCATCTACATTTCGCATCGCCTCGAGGAAGTGCGTGCGCTGGCCGACCGGGTGACCGTCCTGCGCGACGGCGCGACAGTGGCGACCTTGGAGCGGGCGGAAGCGGAACCGGCGGTGATCATCCGGCATATGGTCGGGCGCGAGTTGACTGAACCATTCCCGCGGGCGGCCGCCGCGGTGGAGCGCCGTGGGGAACCGTTACTCGCGGTGCAAGGGTTGCGCGTGGCGCCACCAGGGGGTTCGCGGATCAGGCTGGAGGACGTCTCCCTGAGCGTGCACCCGGGCGAGGTGCTGGGCATTGGG
>JBILWD010000317.1:0-4211 GCA_044370095.1 Opitutaceae bacterium
CGGGGGAGTCCGGATCCGCGGAGTACTACGTGGCGATGGAAGAGAAGACGCTCGCCGCCGAGGTGAATGTCGCGATCGACGAGGGGCTATGGTACCTCCACAAGACGCAGCATCGCTTCACCGCATTAGGGGTGGACTTGGGCGATTGGAATAGCTCCGGCAACGCGAGCTCGGGCTGGTACGGCTTATGGGCTGCGAACGTCACGGCGTTCGAGGTCAACGGCCACCTCGAGACCGGACCGGCCACCAATCCCTATACGGAGACCGTCGGCCGTGGGCTCCGCCGTCTATTCGAGACTCTGACGACGCGCACGATCACCCCGCAGGCCCTCGGTAATCCCGACACCAACGGCAACGGCTACGGGGTCGTGCTGAACCAATCCTACCAGTACTATCAGGGCGGGATGATCATGGACGCGATCGTCGCCAGCGGGACCCCCGATGCGGTCACGGCGACCGGCGTGGTTCCCTCCGGCGCCAATCCGGGCATCCGGGGACGCACCTACCGCGCGATCGTCCAAGATATGGTGGATGATCACGCTTGGGCGCAATACGACGACGTACGCTATGGCGGCTGGCGCTACAGCGCCAATGACTTTCCGGACAACTCCGCGTGCCAGTGGGCGGCGATCGGCCTCATCGCGGCGGAACGCTCTTGGGGGTGCACGATTCCCAGCTGGGTGAAGACGGCGAACACCAACTGGCTGGCCTACAGTCAGGTCCCCGCGGGGCCCTTCGGCTACACCGCACCGGGTTCGTACGCTTGGGGCCCGTACGCGAGCACGCCCTCAGGCCTCGTGCAGATGGCGCTGGTCGGTTTGGGCCGGGGCAGCGGGGGCGTCCCGAGTTGGGAAGCCGCGGAGGGCTATCTCCGCGACAATTTTGGCAACACCGGGGGACCCTATTACGCCATCAAGGATTACTACTACGGCCTCTTTTCCTTCGTGAAGTCGATGCTCCTGCACCCCGGGGTCGGTGGGCAGATCAAACTACTCCGTTCCACCCACGCGGGCGTGCCCGAACTCGACTGGTACGCCGCGGAGACCAGCCGCGGGGCGCCGACCGACGGCGTCGCCCGGACGCTCGTCAATGACCAGAGCCCCGGCGGCTATTGGCGGGCGCACAACTACTCCTCCGACCAATACCCCTTCGAGACTGCGTGGGCAGTAATGATGCTCCAACGCACCCTCTTTGAAAGCGGCGCCCCCGTGGCGGTCGCCCGTTCGATTCCTAATCCATCGGTCTCGGGGCAGACGGTTACCCTCGATGGGAGCGATTCTTACCACCAGGACGCGACCAAGGCGATCGACTCCTGGGCTTGGGACCTGAATAACGACGGTACCATCGACCTGACCGGCGCCTTCGCCACCGCCACCTTCGCCAGCCTCGGCAACCACCTCGTCCGCCTCATCGTGACCGACAACGGTGTGCCCGAGAAGACCGCCGAGACGATCCTGACCGTTCGTGTAACCACCCCACCGCTGGCGCCCACCGCCGACGCCAACGGACCCTATATCTTCTTCCCGGACAGCAAACCCTGGTTCCTCGACGGCACGCGCTCCGTGAATCCGGACGAAGGCCAAAGCGAGCCCCACCTGCCGGCCTATCCCGGCGACCGCCTGCAACTCTTCGCGTGGGATCTGGACGGGGACGGCGACTTCGATGACGCCACCGGACCGACCCCGGACGTCACGGCCCATTTCAGTGCCCGTGGTCCGGGGAGCTACCTGATCCGGCTGCGGGTCACCGACACGACGGCCTCCTCGTACCCGAGCAGCGGCTCCGGGGACCTCAGCAGCACGACGGTGGCGCAGGTGTTCGTCGAGGCCGGCCCCGGCCAGTGCGTGAACCTCGCGGCCGTGCCGTTGCTCAAGGATGTGCAACTCAGTTGGTCTTGGCCGGTCGGAACGGGGCCGTACCCGGGGGTCGAGGCGTTCCATATTTACCGGGGAACAGTGGCCGGAGGACCCTATGTGAAGGTGGGATCAGTCCCGGCCGCCTTGCCGCAGACGTATCTGGATCATCCGGGAATCCTGAACCAAGTGTACCATTACGTGGTGCGGCCGGCACAGGCGAACGGGGATGAGCTTTGCCAATCCAACGCGGTCGCCGCCGAGCCCCTGCACCCGGCGCCGACGGTCGGTTGTGTCCCGACGGTCGTCTCCAATACTGCCCGATACTACTACACGCTGAAGGCCGCCAGCGAGTGTTTCGGGCGCAACCAACTGCAGGTGTACGTCGCCGATCTGGGGAGCGGCTTGGTGGCGGGTCCCTACGCGACCGAGTGGTTGGTCTATATCCGGACCGGGATGGCCAACCCGGGTTTACGGCCCGGGTCTGGTGCGGTCCGCGCCTATGTGATGACCAAGGGTCCGGCCCGGGTCTGGGCCGTCGATCCGATCGGTCAGGTCAGCGCCGACCTGATCATTCCCTGAGCGGTGTCGTCCGCCCGGGCGGCGGTCACTTCTTCTTGGCCGCCGCCTGTTCAAGCTGCGTCGCCTCTTCCTCCGTGACGAACATATAGACGTGCGCCTTCTCGATCACGACCGAGTAATTCCGGTCCAGCGAGAAGCCGTAGGTCTTCCGCATCAGCGCGTTGTTCTCGTTGAGCTTCGTCATCAGGGCCTCGAGGCGGCCCTTCAGTTCCTTTTGCTTGGCCGCGTCCTTCTCCCGCTCGATCGCCGTGTTGAGCTCCACCGCCGCTTGGCGCTGCGCCTGCAGCAACTGGACATTGGCCTGGAACTCGCGGTTGGCCTCGATCGTGTTGAGGGTCGAGACTTGGACGAGTTTCTGGGCCTTCGGCGCGTCCGCCTTAGCGGCGGGCTGGGCCGCCGGGAGCGTCGCGGCGAGCAGGCTGAACGGGGCGAGGAGGGTAAGGAGGCGCATAGCAGGGAAGGTTTCCCTGCAGCAGGAGCTTTCGGGGAGGTGAAGGCTAGGCTTTTTTGGCGGGCTGCGGCCGTGAAACGTTTGCGTCGGCGGGGCGTTTAGCCTTGTCCATTCCGGCCGCCCTACGCTCCCCGATGCTGCCCTTTGCCCTGACCATCTTCACTGGCGCCTTCCTGCTGTTCCAAGTGCAGCCGCTCATCGGCAAGTTCATCTTGCCTTGGTTCGGCGGCAGCCCGGGGGTCTGGACGACCTGCATGCTGTTCTTCCAGGTGCTGTTGCTGGGCGGCTACGCCTACGCTCACGCGCTGAGCCGCTACTGCCGGCCGAGGACGCAGGTGTGGGTGCACCTAGCCCTCCTGCTCGCCGCCCTGCTCACCTTGCCGATCTCCCCGGATGACGCTTGGAAGCCCACTGGGGCCGGCAATCCCACTTGGCACATCCTAGCCCTGCTGGCCGCGACGCTCGGCCTGCCCTACCTAGTGCTGGCTGCGACCGGCCCGCTGATGCAGGAGTGGTTCCGCCGGACCGCGCCCGATGCCTCGCCGTGGCGGCTCTACGCCCTGTCGAACGTCGGCTCGCTGCTCGCGCTAGTCAGTTACCCCTTCTACGTTGAGACCGCCTTCTCGCGGCAGGCTCAGGCCATTGGCTGGTCGTGGGGCCTAGGTCTCTATGCCCTCGGTTGCGCCGCCTGCGCGTGGCGGGTGTTCCAATTGCGTCCGGCGCCCATCGCGGCGACCGCGGCGACCGAGGCGGCCGCCCCCCGGCCCGGCGCCGGGATCCGGCTCCTCTGGCTCGCGCTCCCCGCCTGCGCCTCGGTGCTCCTCCTCGCGGTCACCAACAAGATGTGCCAAGACGTGGCCGTCATCCCGTTCCTGTGGGTGGTCCCGCTCGCCCTGTACCTGCTGACCTTTATCATCAGCTTCGACGGCCCCCGCTGGTACTCTCGGTTCTACTATACCCTCGCTCTGGCCGCGGCGATGGCGGCCGCGGCCCACGCCCTGATCGAGGGGGCAGATATGGATATCCGGGCGCAGGTAGCCATCTACGCGGCTACCCTCTTTGTCGGCTGTATGGTCTCCCACGGGGAACTGTACCACCTGCGGCCGCACCCGCGCTACCTCACGGAGTTCTACCTGTGCATCTCCGCCGGGGGCGCCTTGGGCGGCTTATTCGTGGCCTTGGTCGCCCCAGCGCTCTTTGATAACTACTACGAGACCCACCTCAGCCTCGCGCTCTGCGTGGCACTGTTGCTGGTCCTCACTGTACGCGACCGGACGGCGCTCTCCCCGGCCCGCTGGCGGATTCTGGGCGTACTGCTGGCCCTG
>JBILWD010000078.1:0-12680 GCA_044370095.1 Opitutaceae bacterium
CGCCCTTCTGCTCCTCCATCGCCTGGAAGTTGAGGCTCCGGCCAAGGAGGCGCGGCGGAGTCCCGGTTTTCAGGCGCCGCAGCTCGATGCCGGCCTCGGCGAGGCTCGCCGACAGGGTCCGCGCGCTGAAGTCCCCTAGCCTGCCGCCCTCGTTCTTGTTCTGGCCGATATGCATCAGGCCGCGCAAAAAGGTCCCGGTCGTGACGACCACGGTCCGGCCCGCGAAATCGAGATCGAGGTTGGTCCGGCAGCCCACCACCCTGCCCTGCTGGTAAATGAGCCCGGTCACGGTCGCCTGGAAGAGCCGCAAGTTCGGCTGGAGCTCCAAGGTGTGCTTCAGGCGGAACTGGTAAGCCTTCTTATCGCACTGGGCCCGCGGCGACTGCACGGCGGGGCCCTTGGACTCGTTGAGCAGCCGGAACTGGATGCCGGTCAGGTCGGTGTTGATGGCCATTTCGCCGCCCAGCGCGTCGATCTCGCGCACCATCTGGCCCTTGGCCTGGCCGCCGATGGCCGGATTGCAGCTCATCTGGGCCACCGTGTCCAAATTACCGGTCAACAACAGGGTCGACGCCCCCATCCGCGCCGCGGCCAAGGCGGCTTCGACGCCGGCGTGACCGGCCCCGCACACAATCACATCAAAGGTTTCGTCTGCTCCTGACATCGCGGATAATCCCGGACTCTCAACGCCTCCGCCCCTAGGGCGCAACCCTCGGGCGGTAAATTCGACGGCCCAGGGTGTGGGACCGCGCTACATCGTCCAAAGCTTCGCGAGCGGCACGGCCAGCAGCCGCGGATCGCGCAGCGGGAGCGTGCTGGTGCCGGAATGGAACAGCACCCCACCCCGGAAATCCTCCCCACATTGCTCGGCCAGCCGCAGCAGCCCGCGGCCGTCCGCCTCCTGCACGGAGGCCGAAGCCTTGACCTCCACCCCCCACGTCTGGCGGCCACGCGTCACCACGAGGTCCACCTCAACCTGATCCTTGTCCCGGTAATGCCAAAAGCGCAGGTCCGGATCGGTCCAACCCGCCTGCGCGATGAGTTGCTGGACCACGAAGGATTCCAGCAAGTGCCCGAACCGATCCCGGCGGGTGTTCCATTCATCAGCGGTTAGTCCCGCCAGCGTCGCCGCCAAGCCGCTGTCGGGCAAATGCACCTTCGGCGTTTTGACCAGCCTTTTGGCTTCATTCCGATGCCAAGCCGGTAGCCGCCGGATCAAAAATAAGCGCTCCAAAATCGTCAGGTAGTGCTCAACGGTGCGCCGATCGAGCCCGAGCTCGTGACTCAGCCCAGCCGTGTTGAGGAGCTCCGCCGTCCGCAGCGCGAGCACCTCCAGCAAGCGGGCTATTTCCTGCGCATCCCTCACTCGGGCAATATCTTGTACATCCCGCGCGACCAGCGTCCGGACGTAGGAGCGGTGCCATTGGCGCGCGCGCTCCGGCGAGCGTCGCACCGGCTCGGGATAGCCGCCAGCCACCAGTTGCTCGGCCAACGCGTTCCCGGGCTCATTCAGCTCGCCCGTAATTTCACTCCTCAGTTCACCGGCCAGGAAGGCCGCCAAAAACGCTCCTGGAGCACGGGCCTTTTCCGCTTCGGTCAAAGGATGGAGCGGCACGAACTCGATGCGGCCAGCCAGGGACTCGCCCAACTGCGGTAGCAACAGCAGATCCGCCGAACCGGTGAGCAGGAATCGACCCGGCCGCCGGTCCCGATCGACGGCCGCCTTGATCGCCCGGAACAGCTCCGGCGCCCGCTGCACCTCATCCAGCGTCACCGGATCCCGCAGGCCGGCGACGAACCCCGTGGGATCCTCGCGCGCCGTCCGCAGGATCGCCTCGTCGTCGAGGGTGACATAACTCCGCTCCGGCGCGCAGCTCCGCGCGAGCGTGCTTTTACCGCATTGCCGGGGCCCGATGATCGCAACCGCCGGGGTATCCGCCAACGCCGCGAGCAGCACCCGCTGGACCGGGCGAGGGTAGAGGGGTACTGCGGCGTCCATTTGTACATTAGAGTGCCGTCCAAATGTACATTGTCAATCCGTCCAGTTGTACATCCAAAGTCCGTCTACTTGTACATTAAGGCGCCGTCCAAATCTACCTCGCTAAATTACAGGTCACTCTATTGGAATTACTTACCGATGCAAAAGGTCGCGAACAAAGCGTCGAGCATTCGCTCGTGGTCAATCCGCCCGGTGATGCGGCCGCAGGCGTCGAGGATACCGCGGATTTCGCTGGCCACCAATTCCACCGGACCGTGCTCCCGCCACTGGGACCGCGCGGCCGCCACCCCGGCCGCCGCCTCAGCCAAGGCCACGGCGTGCCGCGCGTTCACCGCCACGAGCTCACCGGGATCGTAGCCGAGGGCATCCACCCGCCGGATGATCTCGGCGCGCAGCGCCTCCAGCCCCTCGCCAGTCAACGCGGAGGTCCGCACCACGCTCGCACCTGGCCAGGGCAGAGTGGGGGAGGCGGCCGAGGCAAGGTCCACCTTGTTCTGCACCACGATCACGGGCAACTCCCGGCCCTTGGCCTGCAGTTCCGCCGGCAATTCCGGGCTCTTCGGCTCGGTCGCGTCGAGCACCAAGATCCACAAATCCGCCCCTAGCGCCCGCTCCACGGTCTTCGCGATGCCCAAACGCTCCACCGGCGCCGGCGCAAGGTTGAGCCCCGCGGTATCGACCAGGCGCAGGCAATGCGGCCCGACGATCCAGCGCTCCTCCAGATAATCCCGCGTGGTCCCCGGCTCCGGGCTCACCAGCGCCCGCTCTTCCCCCAGCAGGCGATTCAAGAGGCTGCTCTTGCCCGCATTCGGCGCCCCCAACAGGACCGTCCGAACGCCCTCCCGCAACAATTCACCGTAGCGCGAGGTCGAGGCTAACCGATTGATCATCCGCTCGATGGATTCGATCTCGCGCGCCACCAACTCGCGATCCTCCGGCGGCAGATCCTCCTCCGGAAAATCGATATAGGCCTCCAGCCGCGCCAGCACACCCAGCACGCGATCCACGATCTCCCCCAGCCGCTGCCCCAAACCACCCTGCAGGTGGTGCCGCGCCGCCGCCAAAGCCCGTTCACCCCGCGCGTGGATGACCTCCATCACCGCCTCCGCCTGACTCAGGTCCATCCGACCGTTGAGAAACGCCCGGCGGGTGAACTCACCGGGTTCCGCCAAGCGACAGCCCCGCGCCACGAGATCCTCGAGGATCCTTTGCGCAATGTAAGGGTTGCCGTGACACGTGAGTTCCCAGACGTCCTCGCCCGTGTAGGACTTCGGCCCGGCAAAGAAGGTGGCCACGACGTCGTCGATCTCCACGCCGGCGAGGTCCCGGTAAGGGGTGTGGCGGGCGCGCCGCGGCTCCAGGTCCCGGCCGAGCACGGCTCGCGCGACGCCGGCAGCCGCCGGACCGGTCACGCGGATCAACGCCAGCGCGGCCGTGCCGGCCGGGGTGGCCAAGGCAGCTACGGTGTCGGGAGTGGGGGACATCCGGCGGCAGATTTTGGGACGGGCCGGGGCAAGTCAACCGGGCGCCGGGCGGGGCAGGGGGTGGGGAGCGGGGTGGGGAGGAAGTGCTCGATTCCCGGGCGTTCCTGGGCACGAATAGGACGATGTCCGTCCCGTTGCTCTACGAGTCCCATTGCCACACGCCGCTCTGCAAGCACGCGTTCGGCCAGCCGGGGGAGTATGCGGCGCGGGCGGAGGCGCGGGGCCTGCGAGGGATCATCATCACCTGTCACGCGCCGTTGCCGGATGGGCTGGGGATCGACCACCGGATGGCCCCGGAAGAGTTTGAGACCTACGTGGACTTGGTCGCGCGGACGCGGGCGGAGTTCGCCGGTCGGGTGGATGTGCGGCTCGGGCTGGAGAGCGATTATTTCCCCGGGGTCGAGGCGTGGGCCGAGAAACTGCACGCCCGAGTGCCGCTGCACCACGTGCTCGGATCGGTGCATATGCAGGTCACCCACTACAAGGCCAAGTACTTCACCGGCGACCCTTACGCGTACCAGCAGCTGTATTTCAAGCACGTGGCGGAGTCAGCGGAGACGGGCCTCTTCGACACCCTGGCGCATCCGGACCTAGTGAAAAACGAGGCGCCGGCAGCGTGGGACTTTGCGCGGATCCGGCCGGAGATTGAACGCGCGCTGGATCGGATCGCGCGCACGGGGGTCGCGATGGAGTTGAACACCAGCGGCCTGAACAAGGCGCTGCCCGAGATGAATCCCGGGCCGGAGATGCTGGGGATGATCCGCGAGCGCGGCATCCCGGTGGTGCTCGGTTCGGACGCGCACCGGCCGGCGCGCGTCGCCGACCGCTACGAGCAGGCCCTCGGGCAACTGGCGTCGCTCGGGTTCCGCACCATCAGCTTCTTCCTCGATCGCAAGCGGCAGGACGTGGCGATTGCGGACGCGCTGGCCTCCCTGCGGCCGGTGCCCGCCGCCTGATGAACGCGGAGCGGATCGACCTCTACGGCCTCACCCGCGAGGAGCTCCGCCTGCAGTGCGTCCGCTGGGGTCTCGCGCCCGTGCACGCGGCCAAGGTCTGGTCGCATCTCTACTTGGACCTCGCGGCGGACCTTTCGCCGGCGGCGATGCCCAAGCTGCCCGAGCGCGTGCGGGCGCGCATCGCGGAGGCGGCCGCCCCCGCCGTGCTCGCGACGGCGGCGCGGACAGACTCCGCCGACGGCTGGACGCGTAAGTTCCTCCTTGGGCTCACGGACGGCGGCGCGGTGGAGACTGTGTTGATGCGTTATCCCGGGCGCGTCACGGCCTGCGTGAGTTCGCAGGCCGGCTGCGCGATGGGCTGCGTCTTCTGCGCCACCGGCCAAATGGGGTTTCGCCGCCACCTCACGGCCGGGGAAATTGTCGCGCAAGCGGTGCACGTCGCGCGGATGGCGCGGGCCGAACCGGGGGAGGGGGGCGACCGCCTGCGCAACATTGTGCTGATGGGGATGGGCGAGCCGCTGCATAACTACGAGGCGGTGATGCGGGCGGTGGAGATCCTGCTCGATCCGGCGGGCCTCGCGCTGGCGGCGGACCACATCACCCTGAGCACGGTCGGGGTGGCTCCGGCGATTCTGCGGTTGGCGCGCGAGCCCCGTCCGCCGCACCTTGCGGTGTCGCTGCACGCGGCGACGCAGGAAGAACGCGCGGCGCTCGTGCCCGCGGCGAAGCGCTGGCCCCTGGAGGAGCTGATGGCGGCCTGCGCGGCCTACAGTGCCGCGACCGGCCGGCGCATTCTATACGAATGGACGCTGATCGCGGGCCGGAACGATTCCCCGGACCACGCGCGCGCGGTGGGGCGGCTCCTGCAGGGCCTGCCGGCGCAAGTGAACCTGATCCCGCTCAACCCGACGGAGGGTTACGGCGGCGCCCCGGCGGAGTTGGGGGCGGCCCGGGCTTTCCAGCGCGTGCTGGCGGAGGAGTTTTCCCTGCCGTGCACCATCCGGCAACGGCGGGGCATCGACATCGCGGCCGGCTGCGGCCAACTGGCGCAAACCGATTAGCCGCGGGGCTGGTCGGCGGCCGGACCCCCGCGCGTGGCGCAGTTGATCCAAGCGGTGGTGCCGGAGGCGTAATGCTCCTTTTTCCAGATCGGCAAGCGGGCCTTGGCCTCATCGATAATATACCGGCAGGCGTCGAAGGCCGCTGCGCGATGCGCCGCCGTCACGCCCACCCAGACCGCCAGATCGCCCAGCGCAAGATGGCCGACTCGGTGGGCCGCGACCGCGCCCAGCACCCCGAAGCGGGCGCGCGCCTCGGCCAGGATGCGTTCACCCTCCGCCTCGGCCAGCGGCACGTAGGCCTCGTATTCGAGGGATTGTACCGCCTGGCCCTCGTTGTGGTCGCGCACCCAGCCCTCGAACGTCACGCAAGCGCCCGCGCGGGCGTCGGCGAGCGTCGCGCGAAGCGCGGGGATCTGAAGCGGGGTGGGGGAGATGCGGAACATTTAGACCGAAAGGTTCAGCCTCCGGCCACCGGCGGGATGAACACCACGAGGTCACCGGAACGCAGCGGCGCATCGGAGGCCGCGAAGGCCCCGTTGATGGCGGCCCGCACCCGGTCGCCGGGCAGCGTGAAGCCGTGGCGCGCCTGCAGTTCCGCATAGAGTGCGGCGGGCGTGGCCGCCGCAGTCTGCAGACGCTCGGTCGCCTGACCCCGCTGCTCCCGCAGCAACGCGAAATACTCGATCGTGAGCTCGTGCATCAGACGCTTTCTGCCACCGCGCGGTAATCGCGGCGCCCACCGGTCTTCTCCAGGAGCCGGACCTCGCGGATCACAATCCCGTGCGACACCGCCTTGGCCATATCGTAGAACGTCAGCGCGGCCACCGTGGCCCCGGTGAGTGCCTCCATCTCGACGCCCGTGCGCCCTTCGGCCCGCACGCGGCAATGGATCGCGATCTCACCCCGCGCGGGATCGGGGATGATTTCCACCTGGCAGTCGTCGAGCGCGAGCGGATGACACAGCGGGATCAGATCCGCGGTGCGCTTGGCGCCCATAATCCCAGCCAAGCTCGCCGTCTGGAACAGCGGCCCCTTGCGGGTGGCAATCTCCCCGTCGCGCAGCAGCGCCGCCAATTCGCCCGGCAGGGTGACGCGCGCGATGGCGTGGGCGAAGCGGCGGGTGATGGCCTTCGGACCGACGTCCACCATCGCGGGACGGTTCGCGCCATCGAGGTGGGAGAAAGGTTGCGCGGGGTTCACCAGGGAAAGAAGGGTGCGGTATAGCCAGCGGGGAACTCGGTCTCACCGGCAGGGAGTTCGAGGAAACCGTCGGTGCCAGCCAAGCCCGCGAGATCGCCGGAGGTGTTGGCCGGCTCGGGCCAGGCGGCGGGCAAACCATCGGGGCCAGGCGCAACGCGCACCGGCAAGAGCCAGGCGAGGGGAGGGCGGAACGTGACCCCGGTCGCGAGCCGGAGCGTACGGGGCGCGGCCGGAGCGAGACCCGCCGCGTGGTCGAGCGCGGGCAGCACGTAGCGGTGCAGGCAGGTGTAGGCCGAGACCGGATTGCCCGGCAGCGCGAAGACCGGCACGCCGCGCGGGCTAACGCCAAACCAGAACGGCTTGCCCGGCCGTTGGGCGACGCCTTGGAACACCTTGCGGACGCCCTGCCGGTCCAGTTCCGCCGGGACAAAGTCAAAGCGGCCTTGGGACACCCCGCCGACGATCACCAGCACATCGTATTCCGCCAGCAGGTGCCAGAGGCGGTGTTCCACCTCCGAACGCAGGTCGCGCACGTGGTGCCGCTCGACGCGCGGGTAACCGTGGAGGCCCAGCGCGGCGGCCAGGGCGTAGTCATTACTCCGGCGGACCTGGTGCGGCGCGGCAGCGGAGGCCACATCCACCAGCTCATCGCCCGTCGCAAGAATCGCCACGCGGGGTTGCCGGCTGACCGTGAGCCACGGGTGGCCGCAGGAAGCCGCGATCGCGATCTCCTTACCTCCCAGCCGCAGCCCCGGGGCCAAGAGGAGATCGCCCGCCCGGTGATCGCTGCCTCGGCGATGGACGGCGCCACCCGCGGGCGTGGCCGCAGCTTCGGGCGTGATTTCCACCACCGCGCCGGTGCGCTTCGTCTGTTCGTAGGGGACCACGCAATCCGCGTCCTCGGGCAGAACCGCACCGGTCATCACCTCGATCGCTGCGTCGGGCGCGGGACCGAGCGGGAAGGGGACCATCCCAGCAGCTTGGACGCGGGTGGCGTTGAAGCGGCGGAGGCCAGCGGCGAGGGCGGAAGAGCGGAGGGCGTAGCCGTCGAGCGTGACGCGGTCGAAGGGCGGCAGGTCGCGGTCGGCGCGGATCTCCATCCGGAGCACGCGGCCGGCGGCAGCGGCCAACGGGCAATCCTCCCGCGGGGCGGGGGCGGTTTGCGCGAGGACAAGCCGGAGGGCTTCGGCGGGAGTCAGCATCAAGGGGATGGAGCAGCTTTACGCCGCGCCGAAACAAGCTTCTGCTGCCTCCCCGGCGGCGCAAGCCGCACTTATGGTTCCCGCCCGCGACGCCTTCCAACGCCCCCTCCGCGACCTCCGCGTCTCGGTCACGGACCGCTGCAATTTCCGCTGCCCGTACTGCATGCCCGCGGAGGTCTTCGGCCCCGGCCACGCCTTTCTCCGCGATCCACAGTTGATGACCCTGGCCGAGATCGTGCGGCTCGCGCGCGCATTCCAGGCCCTCGGCGTGGTGAAGCTCCGCCTCACCGGCGGCGAACCGCTCCTGCGTCCGGATGTCCCGGATCTCATCCGCGCCCTCAAGCAGGAGGTCGGCCTGCCCGAGGTCGCGTTGACGACCAATGGGTGGCTGCTGGAGAAACTGGCCCCGGCCCTGCGGGCGGCGGGCCTCGACCGGGTGAACGTCTCGGTGGACTCCCTCGACGACGCCACCGCGGGGCGGCTGAACGGCCGTGGCTTCCGGGTGGGGCGGGTGCTGCGGGCGATCGACGCGGCCGCCGCCGCAGGCCTCCCGGTAAAAGTGAACTGTGTGGTGCAGCGCGGGGTGAACGATGGAGAACTGCCGGCGCTGGCCGCGTATTTCCGGGAGCGCGGCCACCCGCTGCGCTTCATCGAGTTTATGGACGTGGGTAACACGAACCATTGGGCGGCCGAGCGGGTCGTGCCGGCGCGGGAGATTGTGGCCCGCATCGCGGAGCACTGGCCCCTCGAGCCAGCCGGCCCCGCCTACCGCGGAGAGGTCGCCGCGCGCTACCGTTACCGCGACGGCCGCGGCGAGATCGGGATCATCAGCTCGGTCACCGAACCCTTTTGCCGCGACTGCCACCGGGCGCGGCTCTCGGCGGACGGGCGCCTGTATACCTGCCTGTTCGCGGCGCTGGGCTGGGACGTGCTGGCGGCGGCGCGTTCCCCTGGGATGACCGACGCCGCGCTCGAATCTTACCTGCGCCGGATCTGGACTGGCCGGATGGACCGCTACAGCGACGAACGGGCGGAGGTCCTCGCCGCGGGCGAGACCCGGCCGAAGGTCGAAATGAGCTACATTGGCGGCTGAGACCGACCGTTCCAGCCTAAGTCCGGGCGCCGCGCTGCCGCACCGCCTCGAAGAGGGTGATGATCGTCGCCATCGCGACGTTCAGCGAATCCGCCTGCCCCGCCATCGGGATCCGCACCGGCAAGTCCGCCTCTTTCAGCCAGAACTCACTGAGCCCGTACTGCTCGCTGCCCATCACCACCGCGAGCGGACCGCGTAGGTCAGCATCCGAATACAGCTGCGTCGCCGCCGGCGTGGTGGCTACGGCGCGGATCCCCCGGGCCCGCAGCCAGGCGCGCACCGGCGCGCTTTCCGCCACCACCAGCGGCACCGAGAAGAGCACCCCGGTGGAGGCGCGAACGACGTTCGGGTTGAAGGGATCCGTGACCGGATCGCAGACAATCACCGCGTCGCAACCGGCGGCGTCCGCGCTGCGGAGGATGGTACCGAGGTTGCCGGGCTTCTCGATCCCCTCGACCACCAGCAGGAACGGATCGCGGCCCGGCGCCGGGGCGGGGAGATCGTCCAAGCCGAGGTGCCACTGCGGGGCCACGGCGAGGAGCCCGTCGGGACGCTCGCGGTAAGCGACCTTGGCGAAGGCCTCGCGGCTCAGCTCAATGCAGGGCGTGCCGCCGGCGGCGGCCTGCGCGAGCAGGGCGGGCTCGTTTTCCCCGAGGTACCAATCCGGGCTATGATAGAGCTCGGTGAGACGGATCCCTTTCTCCAGGGCGCGTCGGATCTCGCGGTAACCCTCGACGAGGAAGACGCCCGCCTCGTCGCGCGGACGGCGGTCGCGGAGCCGCACGAGCTGTTTCACCCGCGGGTTCTGGAGACTGGAGATCACGGCATCGGCCACGCCGAGGCAGGACACGGAACGGGGCGCAAAAGACAAAATCCTTTTCCTCGCCGCGGTGCGCCGGGCCGTGTTCGGTGCGGGGGTGGCGAAGTCCCGTAAGTTCAACGACCGTCCCTTCCCGTACCATACGGAGCTGGAGCTGGAGATCACGACCCTGACCAATCTGGGCTCTGGCCTCGGCCGCGTCGCGCTGCCGGCTGCGGAGGGGGCGGCGACGGGCGACGGCTGGGTTGTTATGGTGCCTTTCGCGCTCCCCGGCGAACGCGTGCGCGTCCGGGTATTCCGCAACCATCGCAACTTCTCGGAAGCGGATCTGGTCGCAGTCCTCACCCCCTCGCCCGAGCGGGTGGACCCACACTGCCCGCTCTTCGGCCGCTGCGGGGGCTGCCAGTACCAACACCTCGCATACCCCGCGCAACTGGCCTGGAAACAGCGCCAGGTGGCCGAGCTGCTGGAGCACCTCGCGGGCATCGCCGGCTTCCCCGTCTCCCCGGTCGCAGCTTCCCCGCAGGCTTACCATTACCGCTCGAAGATCACCCCCCACTTCGCGCCGCCGCGGCCTGGCACCACGGGGCCCGTCCCGATCGGCTTCCTCCGGCAAGGCACCCGCTTCGACCTCGTGGACGTGCCGGAATGCCTTCTCGCCACCCCGGCGATCAACGCACGTCTGACCACCGTGCGCGCGGAGGTCCACGCCCGCCAGGGGGAATATGTCCGCGCCTCGACCCTGCTCCTGCGCGAGGCGGGCGGCGCCGTCACGACGGACCACGACACCGTTATCACCGAGGTCATCCCAGTCGACCCGAACGGCGAGCGGCCCCCGCTGCGGTTGCGGTTCCTCGCGCGCGATTTCTTCCAGAATAATCCCTTCATTCTGCCTGCCTTCGTGCGCCACGTGCGCGACCAAGCGGCGGCGACCGGCGCCTCGCGGCTGATCGACGCCTATTGCGGCAGCGGCCTCTTCGCCCTAGCGGCGGCCCCGGCCTTCACGGCGGTGGCGGGGGTCGAGGTGAGCGCCAGCAGCGTCCACTTCGCGCGGGAGAACGCCCGGGACAATGGCATCACCAACGCGACCTTTTTGGCCGGGGACGCCGCGACTCTCTTTGCGGGCCTCGATCCGCAGTTCCGGCCGGAGGACACCGTGGTCGTGATCGATCCGCCGCGGAAGGGCTGCGATGAAGCCTTTCTGGGCCAATTGTTCGCCTTCGGCCCGCGGGCGGTCGTGTACGTTTCCTGCGATCCGGCCACGCAGATGCGCGACCTACGCCATTTTCTCACCGCCGGCTATACCCTCCGCACCGCCCAGCCGTTCGACCTCTTCCCGCAGACGCGGCATCTGGAGTGCGTGCTGACCCTGACGAGGGACGCGACCGCGAATCCCCGGTGAGGCCGCGCAGGGCGTCCAGCGACGCCGCAGAAATTGTACGTGCCGCGGCTCGGTGTAGCCGGGGAATCCTTCCCCGGACGGCACGGCTGATTGCAGAGCGGCGCAGCCATCTCGGCCGGAATCTTCGTCTGCCCGGACCGGGGCGACCCGCCCCGGCTACACCGATCCACGGACGAGCCTTAGGTCGGCGCAAACGGCCCCTTCGCGCCAGCGGATTATCCTCCCTGCCAAGTTCGGATCCGACCGCGGACGCCCGGTTCCGACCCGTTCACGGCCGCGCCTCCGCGCCGGCCACCGGGCGTTCCCAGAAGAAATGCCCCCGCTTCCACTTTTGCCAAAAGATCAGGAGGGCGGCCACCTCCAGCAGCGAAAGCACCAGCAGCGGGATCAGCCACCGCGCCCGCCGGTTGGGGCCCGAATCGGCATAGGGGTCCACCAAACGCCGCGCTGGTCCCGGCGGAGGTTCCGCCAACTGCGTGAGGGTCGCGCCGAAGGGCAGGTTAATCCGCACCCGGCCATTGATCGCCCACCCACCCAATTCCAGCAGCGGCCCGATCGTTCGCTGCCGTAGCTTCAGCCAAGCCAGCAGCATCGAAGGACCGGAGATCAGCACCATCAACCCAAGCACCGCCCCGGGCAGCGAGATCCCCAGCCGGACAATATCCCCGAACACTGCCGCAAGAAACCCGCCGATCGATCCGAGGGCGACCCCGATCCCGGTGACCAACGCGAGGTCGAACTTCTTCGCCGGCTCCGGCGGCCGCGGCGCCTCGCCCGCCACCACCTTCTCCGCCACCCCCGCGAGCCGGCCACTCGACGCCCCCTCCGCGCCCGCCGCCCGCTTGGCCACCTGCTCCTCCACAAACCGCACCAGCTTCTTGTACGGCGCCCAAAACGCCTGCCGCACGCTGATCGGTTGATCTACCAGACTCGTCACCACCGCATCCCAATCCCGGCCCTGCCGGTCCACAAAGAGCCCCCGCCGGCCCACCCCGAGATAGTCGCTATCCCCCCGAGTGAAACACGCCGCGATCACCAAAGGCGCCTGCCCCTCCCGAGTGCAGGTACAATAAGCAATGTATGTTTTGCACAAGGCAGCCAACGGGGCTGGGGCGTCGACCCGCAGGCAAAGTTCGGTCGCCCGGCTATCGAGATAGAGGGTGCCAGCCTGGAAGATGGCCGCCCGTTCGGGGGCGTAGAAGTCCGCGAAGTTGACGAAGTTGTGGAGCAAGGCGCGCAGATCGCGCTGCAGGCGGGTGAGTTTCTCCAACGCCTCGAGCGCCCGCCACCCCGGGGCGAGCGCCGCGTCGCGCGCCAGCAGGTCGTGGATCGCCGCCGGCACGGCACCCTCAGCCCAGACCGCCCGCAAGCGATCCCACGCTGCCGGTGGCCCACTCGTCACCGGGATCTGCGCCAGCCACGCCTCGTACGGAGCAAGTTTAGCCTTAACTTGCTCCCATTCC
>JBILWD010000318.1:0-4203 GCA_044370095.1 Opitutaceae bacterium
TGAACTGGCGCAGGCGACGCGAAGCGCCCACCTCCCCCGGAGTCCACGTCTCCGCGAGGCCAGCGTCCCAGCGGATGCGGGGCAGCAGCCCGAGTTCCCCGAGCCCGGGCGCCACCGGCCACGCCGCCGGACCGGGAATCTGGCGTCCGGCGGGCAGGACAAGGGGCGCCTCGACCGGAAGAGTGAGGCAATGGCGCCAGAAGGGGGTGAAGACCTGGAAGGGGCGGCCCTGCTTGTTGGTGATGGTGTGCGGCTCGTGCAGCAGCGCGGCGTTGGCGCTCCGCACCTCGAGGCCCGCGCGGGACAGCTCCGCCTTCAGCCGGGTGTCGCGCGCGATCACCGCCGGCTCGTACCGCCGGTTCCAGAAGACCGACCGCGCGCCGGTGCGGGTCGCCAGCTCCCCGAGGACCTGCCCGGCGTCACCCCGGAAACACAGCAGCCGGGAACCCCGGGCGCGCAGGGACTCGTCGAGAGAAGCGAGCGCGTGATGCAGCCACCAGCGCGCGGCGCCCCCGGCGGGCCACGCGCCTTCGCCGGCGTCGTCGAGAATGTAGACGGGCAACACGGGGTTACCCCGCTCAAGGGCCGCGTGCAGGGCGGGATTATCCTGCAGGCGCAGGTCCTGGCGGAACCAGAGGATCGAGGGTGAAGAGGCGCTCACAAGGATAGTTGCCGGCTGCTACGGTCCAGTTGCCCCCGGGGACGCCGGCGGCGCGCGACCGGGCTCACAACGCGTCCTGGTAGAGCCGCTCGTAGGCAGCCACGGCCGTCCGCCAGCTGAAATCGCGCCGCATCCCGCGCTCCCGCACGGCCGCGAGCCGCGGTGGTTCGGCGAACAGGGCGAGGGCCCGGTGCAGGGCGTCGAGCAGACTGGCGGGGTTGGGCTCGCAGACGAGACCCGTGCCCGCGGCGGGATCCTGGTCGGCGTCGGCGACCGTGTCCGCGAGGCCCCCGACCCGGGTCACCACCGGCACCGTGCCGTACACCTGGGAATACATCTGGTTAAGGCCGCAGGGCTCGAAGACGGACGGCATCAGGAAAAAGTCGCTGCCGGCCTCGATCAGGTGGCTCATCCCCTCGTCGAGGGCCGCCGCGAGGAAAACCTTTCGCGGCTGCTCCCGGGCCAGCTCCCGCAATTCCTCCTCGAGCCGGCGGTCGCCCGTGCCGAGCACGATCAGGCGCACATCGTGGGCGAGGAAGAACTCCCGGTTGGCGAGGATCGCGTCGATACCCTTCTGGGCGGTGAGGCGCGCGACGACGCCGAAGAGGGGCACGCGGGGCCCCGCCTCGAGGCCGCACCGCCGCAGCAGTTCCGCGCGGCACTTCGCCTTCCCCGCTAAGTCGCCCGCGGAGTAGCGGGCCGGCAGCAGCGGGTCGGTCGCCGGATTCCAGACGGCCGTGTCGATGCCGTTGAGCAACCCGACGAGATCCTCCGCACGCGTCTGCACCACGCCGTCGAGGCCGCAGCCGAACTCCGGCGTCTGGATCTCGCGCGCGTAGCGCGGGCTCACCGTTGTCACGCGGTCTGAGAAGAGAATGCCACCTTTGAGGAGGTTGACCTGCGAGTAGTACTCGAGCCCGTCCATCTGGTTGAGCTCGTCCGGCAGGTTGGTGCGGCCAAAGACGCGGGCGGGGAACAGGCCTTGGTAAGCGAGGTTGTGCACCGTGAACACGGTCTTAAGCGCGAGCGTCAGCCCGTGACGACGCTCGGCATCGCGCAGCAGCAAGGGGACGAGGGCCGCCTGCCAGTCGTGGGCGTGCACGATGTCCGCCCCGAAGTCGCCGAGCCGGAGGGTGTCGACGACCGCCTTGCAGAAGAAGATGAACCGGTCGGCATTATCCTCGAAGTCGCGCTCGCCGTTGCCGTAAGCGCCGCGCCGGTCGAAGAACTCTTCGCGGCAGACGAGGTGAATCCGGAGGTTGGGCTGCGGCGAGAAGACGCGCACATCGCCCGCGAGGTAGTCCTGCCCCAGCTCGACCTTGAGCCGCAAAATGCGCTCGGCGCCGGCCGCGGCGGGGTGATCGAGCGCCGCGCGGTAGCCGGGCAGGAAGACGGAGACTTGGTGGCCCTGCCGGGCCAGCTCCCCGGCCAGCGCCCCCACCGCATCCGCGAGGCCGCCGGTCTTGACGTACGGGAAGAGCTCGCTCGCCACGTGGACGATTTTCATCGCTTGAGGGGTAGAAGCCTCATTGCCT
The DNA here is from genome assembly GCA_044370095.1 of Opitutaceae bacterium. GTDB lineage: Bacteria > Verrucomicrobiota > Verrucomicrobiia > Opitutales > Opitutaceae > ER46. Next base: position 2,197 of record JBILWD010000318.1, read on the forward strand.
CGCGCCAATCCCAAAGCACGGCCCGCGGGCCGGCGGAAAATCCCCCATGTCGCTCCGCGATCGTCTGCTCACCTTGGTGCGCTCCACGGGCTTCGCCCCCGCCCGCCCCGCCCAACTGGCACGCCTGCTCGGCCGGCCCGCCGTGCGACCCGCCCAATTGGCGGAGGCCATCGCCGCGCTGACGCGGACGGGCGAACTGCGCCGCGCCCGGGACGGCCGGCTCCTCCCCGCCACGCCCGCGGCGACCGCCCCGCGGGAGTCCGCGTCAAATCCCGCCGCCGCGCGCCCTGTCTTCACCCCGCGCCGCCGCGGGCCCGCGATGCCGCCCCCAGGCTCGCCGCTACCCCTCCCCCGCCCCGGACGCCTGCCGGTCCCGGCGGAGGACCTACCCGCGCCGCCCGTCCGCGAGGAGACGCCCGCCGCGCCCCGGTTACGCCCGGGGGAACTCGTGGCCCGCATTCAGTTCCGCACCGGCGGCTCCGGGTTCGCGGTGCCGGAGCAGCCCCCCGGGGCGGCGCCCGTCCCCGCGGTGCAGATCCCCCCGGGGGATTCGGGGGTCGCGCTGCCCGGGGACCGCGTGGTGGTGCGGATCCATCCCGGACGGCAGGGACGGCGGCCCGGCGAGCGCGTCGGCCGCGTCGTCCACGTGCTGGAGCGGGACCGCGACGTCGTGGTCGGAGAACTCCGCCGGCACCGGGGTGGCTGGATGGTCGCGCCCGACGACCCGCGCTTCACCCGCGAGATCAACGTGCCGGACCCCGCCCGCGGGGGCCTCGAGCCCATCCCGCGCGCCGGGGACAAAGTGGCCGTGCGCCTCGGCGCGTGGACTGATGCCACCCAGCCCCCGCCCGGGGTTGTCACCGCCCGCCTCGGTCGCACCCACGAGCCCGACGCGGAGCTGCGGGCGATCCTGCTGACCTACGAGCTTGAGCCGCGCTTTCCCGACGACGCTCTGCGCGAGGCCGCGGCCCTGCCCGTCAAGGTCCCCGCGCGCGACACGCGCGGGCGGCTCGATTACCGGGAACGGCCCGTGTTCACCATCGATCCGGACGACGCGAAGGACTTCGACGATGCGCTCTCGCTCGAGGAGTTGCCCGGCGGCGGCTGGCGGGTGGGTGTCCACATCGCGGACGTCTCGCACTATGTCCGCCCCGGCAGCGCGCTCGACCGCGAGGCCCAGCGTCGCGGCAACTCGAGCTACTTGGTCGGCACCGTCGTCCCGATGCTGCCGGAACCCATCTCCAACGGCCTCTGCTCGCTCGTCGAGGGGGAGGATCGCCTGTGCCAGGCGGTGTTGCTGGACTTCGACGCGGGCGGACGCCTCCGCGGCAGCACGCCCGCCCGCACGGTGATCCGCAGCCGGAAGCGCCTCACCTACCGCCAGGCGCTCGCCTTCCTGCAGGAGGATGACCTCGCGCGCATCCGGGAGCTCCCGCTGCCGCCCAAGCACCAGACCGGCTCAACCGGCCGGGCACTGCGGGAACTCACAGAGGAGGAGCTGCGCGACCTGCAGACCTATATCCGGCGCCTGTGGGGATTCGCGCGCCGCCTGCGCCACGAGCGGATGGCGCACGGCAGCCTCGACCTAGATATGCCGGAGACGAAGATCCTCCTCGATCCCGCGGGCTACGCCGAGCGGCTAGAGCGCGTGGAGCACGACGAAAGCCACCAGCTGATCGAGGAGTTTATGCTCGCGGCGAACGAGGCCGTCGCCCGCCTCACCCGCCAGCACAAGCTGCCCTCGCTCTACCGGGTGCACGACGACCCGGAGCCGGCGCGCCTCGGGGAACTGCGCGCGACCCTCGCGGACCACGGCATCCCCGCCGGCGACCTCACGGAGCGGGCGGAGCTTGGCCGCGTCCTGGCGATCCTCGCGACCCACGCCCAGGGCCACACCCTGCGCACCCAGCTTCTGCGCAGCCTCCGCAAGGCCGCCTACCGGCACTCGCCCGACGGGCACTACGGGCTGCACAAGAAGGACTACACCCACTTCACCTCCCCGATCCG
>JBILWD010000079.1:0-12503 GCA_044370095.1 Opitutaceae bacterium
CGGGGTGGCCCGGAGCTCCTTGCGGTGGTCGCGCACCATCCCGTAAACGCTCCCGTTGAAGACGGGCCGCGAACGCTCGAACGCGCTGCGCGGCACCATATTCACCGAGCCCGCCAGCGCCGCCCCAGAGGTGTCCGGGGTAGGCGAAAACGAGACCTCCACCCGCGCGATGCCGTTGATCGACACCATATCCACCGCCGCGGCCCGCGCGATGCCGCTGATCGCGGTCGCCAGTGCGAAACCGTCGAGCGTCACCGGGACGTTGTCGGCCGGCGCCCCGTTGATCGAGATCTCGCGCGCGTTGCCCCCGGCGTAGTCCATCGTGACCCCGGGCAGGAACTTCAGGAACTCGCCCACGTGACCCTCGGCCACGGTGCCGAACTCGTCGCTGGAGACCACCGTCTTCAGGTTCGAGGCGAACCGCTGCTCATTGATCGCGATCGCCGCGGCTTCCATTTCCTTGGAGGTGGCGACCACAAACTGGTCCAGCTTCACCGGGGCGTTCCCCCCCACGACCCGGTCCGCCGCACCGAGGGCCACGTCCAGCGGGGCGGATTGGCCAGCGACGACCGTGACCGGCGCTGACTGCACCGCTAGCCCCGTGTAAAACATCCGGACGCGGACGGCGCCCGCGGGCACCCCGTTGAGGCGGTAGGCGCCGCCGGCGTCGGTGAACGTCTCGAGGGTGGTCCCCTCCACCGTCACCCGCACGCGCTCCAGAAACGTGTCTCCGGCAGCGTTGGTCACCCGGCCGGCGATCGACCCTAGAGCGCCCACGGGGCTCTGGCCGGCGGCGGGGAGGAGCAGGGCGAGGAGGACAGGCAGCAGGAGCCGGAGCAGACGCAGCGGGGTGTTCATCGGGGTGGAATGCAGGCAAGCTGGCGCCGCGGCCGGCGTCGATGGCGAACCGACGTTTCCGCGGTGCAGTCCGCCCGGGTCAACGGGTGCGCCGCCGGAGTCGCGCCCGGGCGTGGGCCAAAAGGGTACCGACGCCGATCAGCCAGCCCGCGGGGTAAGGCAGGAGCAGTAGCCCCCACGTCCAGGATTGGCCGGTGTTACCGCCGATGCCACCCGCTGCACTCAGCACCAGCATCGCCGCCGTGCCGCTGGCGATCAGGGCCGAGACCAGCGCCCAGCGCCGCGGGTGGCGCAGGGCCGCGCCCGGCAGGAGCGCGCTCGCCAGCAGCAAGACGCTCCCCGCCAAAATGACGCAGGCGCCCTCCAGCGGATCCAAGGCACCCCCGACAAACGCGAGCACACCCAGCCAAAACAAGATGCGGGACCAAGCTGGGCGCGGGTTCATCGGGACGCGCTCGAGGAAGCGCAGGGAAACGTGCCTTCGATTTGGGCGAAAGGAAAGCCGGGGCGACGGAGCGCGGGCGCCGAATCCGGAGCAGACTGCAGCGCACCGAAAGGAGCGCACTGCCTCCCGGAAGGCCGGGGCGACGCGCCCCAGCTACACCAGACGATGGCCGCGCTTGCGGCGGATCAAAGTGCAGGGGGGGTAGCCGGGGCATTTTGCCCCGGTCCGCCAAGACCGACGGTAGGACGACGTAATCCTCCCCGAGCCAAACCGCCGTCTGACAGGGTGGAATTGGTGTGGGTCGCACCACTCGCACCCCCGCAAACACAACAAGCCGGGCTCCTGCGGAGCTCCGGCTTGTCAGGGGGAACGCGGGACGGGCCCGCTCCGGGTCAGCGCTTACTGCGCGAGCAGCATATTGCGCGACTGCTTGATCGTCTTGGTCACCGCCCGCTGGTGCTTGGCGCACAGGCCGGTGTACTTGCGGGGCAGGATCTTGCCGGTGTCGGTGACGTAACGAACCATCGCCTGCGGCTGGGTGAAGGGGATCTCGGCCGGCGTGGGAGTCTGCTGCTTCTGCTCGGTGGTGCTCATTGAAAAGAGGAAGGGAGACCCTGAAGCCACCCCGGGACCTGTCAACCCGCAATTCACCCGCTTGCCTCCCCCCGGGAACCGGCCTGAGTGACCGCCCGGCGATGCTGTTCCAACTCCAGTCCGAGTACGAGCCTCGGGGCGACCAGCCCCAGGCCATCCAGCGACTGGTCGATTCGATCCGCGCGGGGAACCGCCATCAGACCCTTCTCGGCGTCACCGGCTCCGGCAAGACCTTCACGATGGCCAACGTCATCGCCCGGCTCGAGCGGCCGGCGCTGATCCTGTCCCACAACAAGACCCTCGCCGCTCAGCTCTACTCCGAGTTCAAGCACTTCTTCCCTCACAACGCGGTCGAGTACTTCGTTAGCTACTACGACTATTACCAGCCGGAGGCCTACATTCCCTCCAGTGACACCTTCATCGAGAAGGACTCTGCCATTAACGAGGAGATCGAGCGGCTGCGGATGGCGGCCACCAGCTCGCTGGTCTCGCGGCGCGACGTGATCGTGGTGGCGAGCGTCTCCTGCATCTACGGCCTCGGTTCCCCCCAGGAGTTTAGCTCCCTGATGATCCCGCTGCGCCGTGGCGCTGGGCTGGAGCGCCAGCGCTTGCTCGAGCGCTTAGTGGAGAACCTTTACGAGCGCCACGATTTGGAGCTCAAGCCGGGCCGCTTCCGGGTCCGGGGCGACGTGGTCGACATCATGCCCGCCTACCTAGAGTACGGCCTGCGGGTGGAATTCTTCGGCGATGAGATCGAGGGCCTGCAGGAGTTCGATCCCCTGACGGGCCAGATCCGGCGGAGCCTCGAGCAATTCGACCTGTACCCAGCGAACCAGTACGTCACCAGCCGCGGCAAGCTGGAACCCGCGATCGCCGGGATCCGGCGTGAGTTGGACGAGCGGGTGGCGGAGTTCGAGCGGACGGGGAAGCTGCTGGAGGCGCAACGTATTCGGATGCGCACGGAATATGACCTCGAGCTGCTACAGGAGATGGGCTTCTGCAACGGCATCGAGAACTACTCGCGCCACCTGACCGGCCGGCCGCCGGGCGAACGGCCGTTTTGCCTGCTCGATTTCTTTCCTCGCGACTTTCTGCTGTTCGCGGACGAGAGCCACGTGACGCTCCCGCAGATCGGCGGGATGTACAATGGCGACCGGGCGCGGAAAACAACCCTCGTCGACTTCGGTTTCCGCCTGCCTTCCGCCCTCGATAATCGGCCCCAGAACTTTCCCGAATTCGAGTCCGCCTCCGGGCAGCTAGTCTACGTCTCCGCCACCCCCGGGCCCTATGAGCTGAAACACTCCACGGTTGTGGCGGAACAGTTGGTGCGGCCCACCGGCCTGCTCGACCCGGAGATCACCCTGCGCCCGACGCGCGGGCAGGTAGAGGACCTGATCGCCGAGGCGCGCGCCGCTGCGGCCGCCGGGGAACGGGTACTGGTCACCACGCTGACCAAGCGATTGGCGGAGGACCTGACCAGCCACCTCCGCGAGGCGGGCATCCGGGTGGAATACCTCCACGCGGACATCGACGCCATCGAGCGGGTGGAGATCCTGCGCAACCTCCGGCTGGGCAACTTCGACGTCCTCATCGGCATCAATCTGCTGCGCGAGGGTCTGGACCTGCCGGAGGTGGCGCTGGTGGTGGTGCTGGATGCGGATAAGGAGGGTTTTCTCCGGAGCGAGACCTCGCTCATTCAGACGGCCGGTCGTGCGGCGCGGCACGAGAAGGGACGGGTGATCTTCTATGCGGATCACCAGACGGAATCGATCCGGCGGACCCTCGCGGCGGTGGCTTACCGGCGGGAGAAGCAGCTAGCCTTCAATCAGGAGCACGGGATCACCCCGCGGAGTGTGCGGCGGGCGGCGCAAGCGAGCCTCCACGTGCTGGATGGCACCGGACGCCGCGAGGCGGAGCCGGTGGTGGCGGAGACCGTCGACGATGCGGCGGCCGTGATTGCCGAATTGGAGGAGGAGATGCAGGAGGCCGCCAACCGGCTTGAGTTCGAGCGGGCGGCGGTGCTGCGGGACCAGATCGATGCCCTCAAGTCAGGACGCCACACGCGGGGAGCGGCCCCGGCGCTGCGGTCCGCGCGTCCGGCCGCCGCCAAGGGCGCGCGGCGCCGCGGTCGTTAGCCGGCGGCGGAGGGCGGAGGACGGGGGGACGGCGGTCCGATGTAGCCGGGGCATCTTGCCCCGGAGGGAGGGACGGCAACGCGGGCGGCGGAGCGCTTGAACGGTGCCGCGAGAATGGCTGCCGCCGAAGGCGTTGCGGGCGGCACGACCGGGGCGACGCGCCCCAGCTACACCAAGCCGTTCGATTACACCCAGTTGAAGTTGAAGCTAATGCTGATCCGCTCCGCGTCGACCCGGTTCGTCACCACCTCGTGGCGAAGCCAGCTCTCGAACAAGATCACCGAGCCGGCCGTCGCTGGATAGGTCACGTGCGTTCGCCGCGCCGGCGGGGCGGACGCCTTCCGCGGCGGGGCCGCCATAAAGCGGTCCAGCCGCGGGTCCTCAAACTTCAGCCCCGGGCAGCCCGGCGGGGTCGCCACGTAATAGGTGCCGCTGATGCAGGACAGCGGGTGCAAATGGAGCGAATGGGCCGCGGTCGGCGGCATAATGTTCACCCACAGGTCGGTCAGCTGGAGCGAGCGGCCGCCGAGATCGAAGGCGAGCTCGCGGGCGAAGCGACGGACGTGCGGCAGCAGCCGGCGCTCCAGCGTCGCGAACGTGCTCGAGAAGCGGTGTAGCTCGTTCATCGAGGCATAGCTGGTGTAGCCGCCCGGATAGTGGCGGGCAGACCAGCGCCGCCCTGCCGCGTCAAAATCCCGCAGTCGCCGGCATTCGTCCTCCAAATCGGCCCGCAGCCGTTCGCCACCCCGCGGCTGCAGCGGAGCGGCATAGATCGGAGTGGCAAACCAGGAGCGGAGGGTCATCGGGTGACTCCGTTGCCTCAAAGAACCCCGCCCATCCGGCGGCGCACCCACGGGACCAGGGCGAGGAAGATCCCCGCGGCCGCGAGGACCGCGAGCGCCTGTTGCCCGAAGAAGCGATCCAGCTGCCCCGCCTCCCCCTCGCCGAATTGCGCGGCCAGCACGCCCGCGAACTTGTTGCCGAACGCGGCGCCAAGGAACCAGATGCCCAGCATCGCCCCCACGAGGTGCCGCGGGGCGATCTTGGTGAAGGTGCTCAACCCGACCGGACTCAGCAGCATTTCCCCGATCGTCTGCAGGAAATAGAGCCCGAGCAGCCACAGCGGGCTCACCCGCCCCTGCATCGCCAACTGCGCCGCCGGCACCATCAGGCCAAACGCCAGCGCGAGGCACACGAGGCCGAGGGTGAACTTCAGCGGGCTCGAGGGCTGCCGATCGCCGAGGCGCGTCCAGAGCAGCGCGAAGAGCGGCGCCAGCGCGATGACGAAGATCGGGTTGGCCGACTGGTACCACGAGGAAGGTACCTCGATCCCGCCCACGTGCGTCGCGGTGTGCCGCTCCGCGAACAGGGTCAGCGAGGTGCCCGCCTGTTCGAATAGGGCCCAGAAGATGAACGCCCCAATGAAGAAATAGAAGATCGCCCCCAGCTGCCGCGTCTCCCGGTGCGGCGAGCGACCGAACCAGATCATCAGGCCGATCGGCACCAGCAGGAACAACGCCCGCAGCCATTCGAAGCCCGCGGTGTCCGACAGCTTGACCAGCCCCCAGAGGCCCAGTGTGCCCAACAGGGTGAACACCGGCCGCTGCCAGGCCCCGGCGCGCCGCGGCGGCGGCGGACCGACCTCGCGCAGCCCTTGACCGCAGAAAACGAACACCAGCAGGCCCAGCAGCATTCCGACGCCCGCTGCCCCGAAACCCCAATGCCACGAGTGTGCCGGATCGAAGCCCCAGCCAGTCAGGGTCGCCTTGAACGCGCTGTGCTGCGCGAGGTAGCCCGTGACCAAGGGCGCGATGAAGGCCCCGGCATTGATGCCCATATAGAAGATTGAGAACCCCGCGTCCCGCCGCGCATCCCCTGGCGCGTACAGTTGGCCGACCATCGCGCTGATGTTTGGCTTCAACAGGCCCGTCCCGATTACGATCAGGGCCAGGCCCAGGTAGAACGTCGCCTCCCCGGGCACCGCCATGGAGAAGTGTCCCGCCGCAATGATAATGCCGCCGATCAGCACCGCTAGCCGCGAGCCGAGGATGCCGTCCGCGAGCGTGCCCCCCGGAATGGAGAGCATATACACCGACATCGTGTACGTGCCGTAGATCAGGGTCGCCTGTCCGATCGGCAGGCCCAGGCCGCCCGCGGCCGCCGGCGCCACCATATACAGGGTGAGCAGCGCTCGCATTCCGTAATAGGAGAACCTTTCCCACAGCTCCGCGAAGAACAGGGTGTAGAGCGGCCGGGGATGGCCGAGCAGCTGCGGATGCGCGGGGAAAATGGCCTCGGTCTCAATCGGGACCGGAGCGTCGGGGCGTCGGGGGGCGGACATCAGGTGCAGCTTGGCGAGCGCAGCCCCAGGCGGGAAGCGGAAAGACCAGCGCCGGTCCGGGCGGTCGTTACTGCTCCGCTTCGCGCGCGAGCAGCCAGAGCAGGTCCGAAAGGCGGTTGATGAAGCGGCCCACGTCGGGCCGCAGGTGGCGGCCTTGGCCCGCCAGGGCGGTCAGGCGCCGTTCCGCTCGCCGCGCCGCGGTGCGGGCCACATCGAGCGCCGCCGCCCCGGGATTCGCGCCCGGCGTGGCCCAACCATCGAACCGCAGCCCCCGCGCCTCCAACGCCGCCAGTTCCGTATCGAGCAGCGCGACGTCCTCCGCCGTCACCCGTTCGAACTTGGAGGCGACGTACCGGGCCGCGTCCGCCTCGGCGCACGCGACCTCACCCATTAGCGCGACCAATTGGCGTTGCATCCGGGTGACGGTGGCCCGCACCTCCGCGCCGCGGTCGGTCGCCGGCAGCAGGGCCTTGGCGGCTCCGAGGGCCACGTTCAGCTCGTCGCAGGCCCCGACGGCCTCGATCTGGGGATGATCCTTGGCCACCCGCTGCCCATACAGCAGGCCGGTCGTGCCGTCGTCGCCGGTGCGGGTCGCGATGGAGCCAGCCATCGTCAGGCGATCCGCCGCGCCGCCAGTTGCGCCCGCAGGCAGAGTTCCGCCGCCTTGAAGACGTGCGCTTGGGTCATCGCCTTGTCCGTCCGGCGCAGGCAATCGAGAATCAGCTCCCCGAAGAAGCGGAAACCCACCTGCCCGGCCACGCTCAGGTGCCGCTCGCCCGCTTGGTCGACCAAGTAGACCTGATCGCCGGCCTTATCCCGGGCAACATCGAGGTACTTGCGCAGCTCGATATAGCCCTTGGTGCCGAGAATCACGGTGCGGCCGTCGCCCCAGGTGGAAAGCCCATCGGGGGTGAACCAGTCGACGCGGATATAGTTGGAGGCACCATTGTCCCCGAGGAGGGAAGCTTCGCCGAAGTCCTCGAATTCGGGCCGGTCGGGATTGGCGAAGTTGCCCACCGCGGACTGCGTCACGGTGGCGTCGGTCGCGCCGGTGTAGGTGAGGAACTGTTCGAACTGGTGGCTGCCGATATCGGTCAGGATGCCGCCGTACTTCGCGCGTTCGAAGAACCACGCGGGCCGGCTGGCCTTGTTCAGGCGGTGGGGCCCGAGGCCAATCACCTGGATCACGCGGCCGATGGCGCCCGCGGCGACGAGGTCCGTAGCGTACATCGCCGACTCCACGTGCAGGCGCTCCGAGAAGTAGACCATATACTTGCGTCCGGTCCGGGCCACGGCCGCCTTGGCGTCGTCCAGTTGCGCGAGCGAGGTGAACGGGGTCTTATCCGTGAAGTAGTCCTTGCCCGCCGCCATTACCCGCAAGCCCAAGGGGCCACGGTCGCAGGGGACGGCGGCCGCGGTGACCAGATGGACGGCGGGATCGTTGAGAATCTCGTCGAGGTCGCGGGCCACGCGCACCTGCGGGTACTTGGCGCGGAAGGCCTCGACCTTCTTCGGGTCCGGGTCGTACACCCACTTCAGTTCCCCGCCGGCCTCCAGCAGCCCGTTGCACTGGCCGTAGATGTGGCCGTGTTCGAGGTGCGCCGCGGCAAAGATAAACTCGCCGGGACCGACCACCGGGCGTGGCTTGCCCTGCGGGGCGTAGTTCATCCCGTCGGACTTCTGGATCGTGCTCATAGGGAAGGGGAGGTCCGGGCCGCGGCGCGGGTGGCCTTGGCGAGGGCCACGAGGTCCGGCTCAAGGGCCGCGCGTGACCGTCGCTTCATCCGGTCGATGAACAGGACCCCCTGCAGGTGATCGACCTCGTGTTGAATGCACCGGGCCAGCAGGCCGTCGCAGGCCAGTTCGTGGCTGATGCCGTGGACGTCTTGGAAGGTCACGCGGATCGCCTCGGGCCGGATGACGTCGCCCCGCAGTTCGGGGAAGGACAGGCAGCCTTCGTCGGCCGTCGCCTCGCGGGTGCCGGGCGCGACCGTGACGACCGGGTTGGCCAGCGCGAGGGGCATCACGAGGGAGAGGGGGATGCGGACGCCGTCGAGGGTCCAGTTGAAGTCATCGTGTTCCTCCCGGACATCGACCACGCAGAGCTGGAGGGCGCGACCGATCTGTTGGGCCGCGAGGCCGATGCCGGGGGCGGCGTGCATCGTGGCGAACATTTCCTGGACTAGGCGGCGGAGGTCGGCGTCGAAGCGCGTGACCTTTTCCCCCTTGGTACGGAGGACGGGCTCGTCGAAATGGACAATGCGCAGGGTCATTGGTCGCGGGAGGAGGTACCGTGCTTCGCGGGCCGCGGCGGGCAAACCAATATTCCGGGGTGGGTGGGGCGCGGCCGCTGTTCAAGTTCCGGGTGATTGACGAATTGGTCAGATTGACCAATGATCGTCGGATGCAGGTAAGCATTTACGAGGCCAAAACGCACCTTTCCCGCCTGATCGAAGCCGTTGAGAACGGCGAGGAGGTGATCGTGTCTCGTCACAACCGTCCCGTGGTCCGCCTAGTCCCGGTCGCCGGAAAGCCTCGTCGCCGGCTCGGCCGCCTGGCGGGGCGTCCTTTTCGCCTCGGTCCTGGGTTCGATACCCCGCAAGGCAGCGAGCGTTTGGCCGATGCCTTTGGGGTTGCGACAAAATGACCTCCGCGGCCGTTTCCGGCTGGCTGCTGGATACCCACGCCCTGCTCTGGATGCTCTATGACGACCGGAGGCTTTCCCGTGCGGCCCGCGGTCTGATCGAGGGCGAAACGCCGCTCTACTACTCCACGGCCAGTTTTTGGGAGATTGCGCTGAAGCGGACCGCCAAAGGGTTCGACTTCGAGATTGAGGAGGATTGGGACCTGCTGCTCCCGCGCGAATTGAGCGAGGGCGGCGTGCTGCGGATAGATCTTGAGGCGGCCGATTGCCGTGAAGTGGAGAATCTTCCGCCGGTTCATCGCGATCCATTCGATCGGCTCCTGCTTGCGCAGGCGCGCCGGCGACGGCTCGGCCTCATTTCTCGCGATGAGGTTTTCGACCGCTACGAGTTGGCGCGGGCTTGGTGAACCGGCGCGGCTCCGCTCCACCGCTGCAATCCGTTGGACGCGGGCGCTGGGTTGGGTGAAGGTCGGGGTATGCCGGGTCCGAACATCCTCTGGATCGTCACCACCCAGTGGCGGGCGCAGGCGTGCGGGTTCGCTGGCGATCCCGACGCGCGGACCCCCCACCTCGATCGCTGGGCGGCGGAGGGGATTATTCATTCGGCCGCGGTGACGCCGCATCCCTTTGGCCCGTTCGCCCGGGCTGCTCTGCTGACGGGCTTACCTTCGCCGGCCAATGGCGTGCGGGACTACTGGGATGCCTTACCGGCGGACCGGGAAACCATCGCGCACCGGATGCGGCGACGGGGTTACACCACGGCGTTCTTCGGGAAGTGGCATCTAGGCGAACGGGATCCCGCGGCGCCGCTGGTCGGGGAGGCCCACGCGCGGACGCTGGTGCCGGCAGGGCGGCGGGGCGGCTTCGACTATTGGGAGGGCTTCGAGAGTGGGTTTTTACTGAACGATCCCTGGCTGCACGGCACGGACCTGCCGGAGCCGCGGCAGTTTCTCGGCTACCAGAGTGACGTCTTGGTCGACCGGGCGGGGGCGTGGCTGGAGCGGGCAGGCCCTTGGTTCGGGGTGCTTAGTCTAGAACCGCCGCACCCGCCCTATGCGGCGCCGGCCGCGGGCGTGGCCCGGCGCGATCCTGCCGCCCTGCGGTTACGGGCCAATGTGCCACCGGCGGCGGAGGCTCAGGCGCGCGTGGAGTTGGCAGGGTACCACGCGCACCTGGAGGCGACGGACCGTGCTTTGGGCCGCCTCCTGGCGCGGCTCGACGGAGCGCGGACGCTCGTGGTTTTCACGTCGGTGCACGGCGATATGCTCGGCTCGCAGGGCTGTTTCCGGAAAGGCTGGCCCTACGAGGAGAGCGTGCGGGTGCCGCTGGTCGTGCGCTTGCCGCGCGGGGAGGGGAGGGGCATCGAGCCTGAGCCGGTTTCGTTGGTGGAATTGGGCGCTTGGACCGAGGCCTGGGCTGAGGGGCGGCGTCCGCGGCCGACCGGGGCGCCGGCGGCGATCTCGATGCCCGCGGTGGTGGCCTTGCCCTGGCAATGCGATCGGGTGTGGTCCGGCTGGCGTTCGCGGACCCGCAAGGAGGTCTTCCTGGCGGATGGGCGGCCGTGGCTGGCGTTCGATCTCGAGCACGATCCGCAGGAACGGTGGAATTTGGTGGCGGAAGGTCGGCGGTCGGAGGCCGGAGGCCAGAGGTCGGAGGCCGGAGGCCAGACGTCGGAGGACGGACTGCCGGAAGGCGGGGCTCGGATGTAGCCGGGGAATCCTTCCCCGGACGAAGGGACGGAAACCCATGTCGGCGCCGCGAGACGCGATGGCGGCGGCTCGATGTAGCTGGGGCGCGTCGCCCCGGCCGTGCGCGCCGTCGCTCCTGCTGCGTCGCGATCCCCCGTCTGCACGTCCGTCTGTCACGGCCGGGGCAGCGTGCCCCAGCTACACCGAGCCCCGGACCGCGGGACCGTTTGACTTGGCTCCGTATAGAAGCCGGCTACCCCTGCCCGGTCACACTCGCGCTGACCGGGCAACGATTGCCCGGCTACACCAGACCAAGGCGCCGGGCGCCGCCTTCCTTACTTCTTCAGCCGGCTCGCTAGGACCCCTAGCAGAATCAGGCCGCCCGCGAGCAGCGGCAGAGTGCTCGAGAGTTCCGGCACGTGGACCGGCGGGGTGGCGGCGACGGGAAGCGTCGCGGCGAGGGCGAGCAGGGCGAGGCGAGTCTTCATAAGGGCAGGCACGAAGATAGTTTCCGCGCGAATTCCCGCGGAGTCCGTCGTCGTCCTGCCCAAATGGGAAGACCAAAATCCATCAAAGCGGGGCTCTCGGGCCCCGCGGACTGGCGCGGGGGCGTCCCGCGCGTGATCAGGCCTTACTTGCGCAGGCGACGCGCCAAGAAGCCCAGCGCGACCACGCCCACCGCGAGCAGCGGCAGGGTGCTGGAGATCTCGGGGACGGACAGGGGCGCACCGAACACAGACGCGGTCGTGGCCAGGGCGGCGAGGAGGAGACGAGTTTTCATGGGATAAGGTTAAGGGTTCGCCAATAGGTAGCAGTTGCGGTGCCAAGTGCCCTTCGAGGCTCCCAACTGGGAAGAACGAAACCTGTCCATCAACGAGTTCCGCCTTACTGCACGTTTCCGGCGCTTGGGCGGAGGGTCACTAAGTGTAAACCCTACCGTCGTTTGGAGAGGGGTATTTTACAGGTGCGGGGTTGGAGGGAAGTAGCGAGTGGCCAGGAGCGAGTAGTGGGTAGCTGGTGGTGGGTAGCGAGGAGCGAAGGGTAGGGGGAGCGGCCTTTCGGACGGGCTCAGGCCGCCGCGTGCCCCGGCGGGGGCGAGGCCGAGAAGGAGGCGCAGCGAGCCGGCGTGCGGATCGGCTTTCGGATCGATGTAGCCGGGCCATCCTTGCCCGGACGAAGGGACGGAAAACCCTTTTGCGCCGTGAGGCGCCATGGCGGTGGCTCGGTGTAGCTGGGGCGCGTCGCCCCGGCCGTGCGTGCCGTCGCTCCTGCTGCGTCGCGATCCCCTGTCTGCACGTCCGTCGGTCACGGCCGGGGCAGCGTGCCCCAGCTACACCCATCCCCGGACTGAGGGACCGTGTGAGGTGGCTCGGTATAGCCGCCGGGGCGGCGCTCGCCCGGTCGCCGTCTCGAAGGACCGGGCAAGGATTGCCCGGCTACACCAAGCCGAAGGGCGGCGGTCTTTCGGTTTGGTTCCGGCCGCAACCTGCGCTGGCGGCCAGCGAGGCGGAGACGGCGGCACGGAGAAGGAGCGCAGCGATCCGGCGTGCGGATCGGTCTTCGGATCGATGTAGCCGGGCCATCCTGGCCCGGACGAAGGGACGAAAGCCCCTTTGGCGCCGCGAGGCGACGTCTCGGGCCGTGCAAGGCAGCGCGGGTAGCGAGTGGAGGGGAGCAGGTAAGGGCGCTCGGGTTCCCGGCGCGCGTTTCGCTCTTCCCTTCGGCGGGCGGGGCCGCTGCGCTCCCTCCCACGCCGATGGAGAACCGCTTCTACAACGCCTTCGACCGCGAGACGCTC
>JBILWD010000319.1:0-4144 GCA_044370095.1 Opitutaceae bacterium
AGCTGATAGGAAATCCGATCTTCAGGGGGTCGGGCTGGGAGGGGTTAAGGGGAGGGGCGGAGGCAAAACCAAGGCACCCCCTTAGTCCCCCACGCTGAAAAAGGGCGGTTGGCGGCGGTGTCGGCGGAGCGGCGAGCTGCCCTCGGCGGAAATCAGCCGAAATGTCGGATGCATCCGGCGCCAGGAGCGGTTGGCTCACGTAGCTCAAGCTGCGAGTAGGCAACGCTCCGCGTCGCTCGCGGTCAAGCAGCGAGTCTTTTTCCCGCTCACTCTGGCGCGTCGGGTTGCACGCCATCGTCGGCCGCGAAGTCCTGGCCGCCAGCGGCCGTCCAGAAGACCGGCTCGCCGTCAGCCGCATCGGGCTGGGAGAACTCGTCGCCGAACAGTTCGCCCTGCCCGGCGTCCGCCGGCGCGACTTGCGGTGGCAGGGGCAATTCGAAGCTCGTTTGGTCGAATGATTCGCCCGGCTCCATCACATCCGCCCGGAGCCGGATCGCCAGCGCGGGAAGTCTGCGACCAAGGTTCGCCGTTAGCTGGCCGAGTCCGCCGCCGCGCCAGGGTGGGGGTGGTGGGGGGAAGGAATCTTTTTTCCGCCGGGGAGCGAAGCGGGTTACGCGACCAACCGCGTGCCCGCGTGGCTGAACTTTTGACGAAATTTGGTCCACGATGACCGACGACGCCCAACCCGAGACGCCCAGAGCGCTGGCCGCGGCGCTCAACCTGTCGGCCGAATCGCTCCGCCTCTATCGGAAGCTCAAGGGCGCACCTGAGGGCTGGAACGTCGAGGAGTGGCGCGGATTCGTCGACCGGCTGGGCTTGGCCCGCGCGGGCAACGCCACGCTGAACGAGCTCAAGGCCGAGCTCCTGCGCGAGCAAATCCGCTTTGCCCGATCTAAGAACCGCCGGGAGGAGGATGCCTTGGTCGACCGCGAGACCGTTCAGGAGATGCTGGGCCTACTAGGCCAAAAGCTGGACCTGCTGCTCCGGTTGAAGCTGGAGGTTGAACTTCCGATCCGCTGTCTCGGAAAAAACGCGGCGGAACTTGGGATCGAGGGCGCGGCCATCCTCGACGAAATCCGCGAGGTGGTGAACGGGAACCTCGCCCGGTTCGAGACCGACGCTGTGAAGGTTTCCGCGGGTCCGTCGTCGCTTCCGCCGCCAGTTCCGCCCTTCAAATCCAGACCCATGGCGTGAGGCGGGTTTTTCGGGCTCCCTGCGACCGCCAAGAGCGAAAAAGGGGGACACTAGGGGGACACCAGAAAAAAGAAAAGGGACCAGCGTTTCCGCAAGTCCCTCATTGTGAATGGCTGCCCGGGCTGGGATCGAACCAGCGACCAAGTGATTAACAGTCACCTGCTCTGCCACTGAGCTACCGGGCAGTGGCTTTCCGTCGGCACAGACCGGCGAAAGAAGGGCTGAAGGACACGGCCGCGCCCGGGCTTGTCAATGCTCCTTTTGGGGCGCGGCCGCCGTACTTCACGGCGCGGAAGGAATTGCCGCCGCGGGTCGGCCCGTCACGCTGCGGCCGATGCTTAAGCTCGGGATCACGGGAGGAATCGGCTGCGGCAAGTCCGCCGTGGCGAGGTTACTGGAGGCGCACGGCTTCCGGCGCCTCGATTCTGACCAGATCGTGCGCGAACGGTTGCTGACCGCGCCCGACGTCATCGCCGCCCTGCGCGCTCACTTCGGACCAGAAATTCTACGTGGCGGCGTCGTCGACCGGCCCGCGCTGGCGGCCCGGGTTTTCCCGGTCCCCGCCGAGCGGGAATGGCTGGAGGGGTTGCTGCACCCGAGGGTGACGGCGGCCTGGGCGGAGGCCTTTGCGGGCGGTGGCGGGGACGCCCGGTGGGTCGTGGAGGTGCCGTTACTGTTCGAGAAGGGGCTAGAGAAATGGTTTGATTTCACGGTGTGCGTCGCGCTTTCTCGGGAGGTTCAGCTGATGCGCGTCGTCAAGCGGGGTTTGTCCCCTGAGATGGCGGCGCAACGGATCCGGGCACAGTGGCCCCAGGGTCGGAAGATCGAGCTGGCCGACTTTGTCTTGTGGAACGACGGTGCTCCGGAATTCCTCGAGGCTCAGGTGGGTCGGCTCGTCCGGAGCCTGCGCCCGGCTTGAAACTTACCGCTCCCTCCTACGTCTGACGCTTCGCGGTCCGACGGCCTCCCTTTACTCCCTCATGTTCCCGCTTTCCGCTGATGACGCTCCATCGTCCTCCGCCCGCGCCGCTGCCGGCGAGGGCAAGAAAAAGTCTCGTTTGACGCGTGCGCGCGGGCGGGCCGGGGCGGCGCCGGCGCCAGCGGCGGCGGAAACGCCTGCCAAGCCGGCGGGCCGGGGACGGACGCGCCGGGGCCCCCGCGCGGGTGCGGCGGAGGAGGGTTCGCCCGCCCCGAAGCCGGCGGCCGGGGAAACTTCCCGGCCGGTCCAGGACACCCTCTCGTTCCACGAGGCGCCGGTCCCGGTGGCTCCCGCGCCCGCAGCGCCCGTGGCGCCGGTGGCGCCGCCGCCCGCGCCGGAACGCAACGAACGTCCCGAGCGGGTAGAGCAGCCCGAGCGGGTGGAGCGCGCTGAGCGATCCGATCAGCCGGAGCAATCGGAGCGGGCGGAAAGCCAGTCCACGCCGGCGCCCGAGGCGGCGGCGGAACGCGGGGCAGGGGAGGGAGGTCTGACCGAGGGGGGGCAGTCCGGTGGGGGTGGCTTCGCCGGCGGTGGCGGGCAGGGAGGCCAATTTGATCGCGGTGAGCGTGGCTTTTGGAAGCACGGCAAGCGCAAGCGGGGGCGCCACGGCGGTCCTTGGCAGCCTGGTGGCGGTCATAGTGGCCAGGGCGGCGGACACGGTGGGGGGCACGGGGGCGGCCACGGAGGCGGCCACGGCGGGCGCGAGCAGTTTCCGCCGCAGATGCCGCCGCCGAGTGCGGCGCCGTCTTTCGGTGACCTGCCGAATCCGGCGCGCTTCGCGGACGTCGCGGCGTTGGATGCCGAGGCGGCCCAGTTGGATGCGTCTGGGGGCGAGCCGGTGGTGTTGGCCGAGTTGTACGCCCTGAACGCTCACGAGTTGGCCCAGCGGCTGCGCCAAGGGGGCGTCGTCGTCGAGGGTTCGCCGGGGCGGCGGCAGCTGTTGGCCGAATTCTTCCGCCACGCCGCGGCCACGGGCCGGAGCCTGCGGGACGTGGGTCACTTGGACCAGAATGACCGGGGTTGGTTCATCGTGCACGGGCACGTGAACTACCGGCTGTTCCCGGAGAACACCTACCTGCCCGAGTCGCTCGTGCGCCGCTATGGCCTCAAGCGTGGCCATCGGGTCGAGGTGAGCGCGCAGGCGCCGCGGGAAGGGGAGCGTTGCCCGTCCGCGATCCGGGTGGACCGTGTGATGGGGCTGGCCCCCGTGGAAATCGCGGCGATCACGCCGTTCGAGGAGTTGGTGCCCTATTATCCCCTCAAGCGGATCTTGCTGGAGGATCCGGAGGTGGTGAAGGACGTGTCGATGCGGGCCGTGGACATTCTGACGCCGATCGGCTTCGGGCAGCGCGGGCTGATTGTGGCGCCGCCGCGCACCGGCAAGACCATCCTGCTCCAGAACATCGCCAACTCGATTTCGGCCAACAGTCCGGACGTGAAGCTGATTTTGCTGCTGATCGACGAGCGGCCGGAGGAGGTCACGGACTTCCGCCGGCACACGCGCGGCGAGGTGGTGTCGTCGACCTTCGATGAGACTCCGGAGAGCCACGTGCATTGCGCGGAGATGGTGATTGAGATCTGCCGGCGTCGGGTCGAGATGGGGGAGCACGTCGTGATCCTGCTCGATTCCATTACGCGGTTGGCGCGGGCTTACAACGCGCTCGCGGGGAACGGCGGCAAGACGATGTCGGGTGGCCTCGAGTCGAACGCCCTGCAGAAGCCCAAGCGGTTCTTCGGTTCGGCGCGCAATATCGAGGGGGGCGGGAGCCTGACTATCATCGCTAGCGCGCTGATTGATACTGGTTCGCGAATGGACGAGATTATCTTCGAGGAGTTCAAGGGCACGGGTAACTCCGAGTTGCACCTCGATCGCGGCCTGGTGGAGCGCCGGATCTTCCCGGCGATCAACATCGACCGTTCCGGCACCCGCAAGGAGGAGCTGATCTACCATCCGGAGGAGTTGCAGCGCAT
>JBILWD010000320.1:0-4140 GCA_044370095.1 Opitutaceae bacterium
CCGGAGCCGGACGTGGACGACGAGGAGCGGGCGATGCGGCGCGCGCTGGCCGCGGCGGGGCTGACGCCCGCGGACATCGACGTGGTCAGCGCCCACGCCACCGGCACGCCCGCGGGCGACCGGGCCGAATGTGCCGCGCTCCGCCGCGTGTTCGCCGGCGAACTGGGGCGCGTGCGCGTCAACGCGCCCAAGGACCTCACCGGGCACACTTTCTCCTCGGCCGGGGTGGTCGCGGTGTTGGCTTGCGTTGCGCAGATGGAGGGCGGATTTCTCCACGGCCATGCCCACCTCGCGGATCCGATGGACGATCAGCTGCGCCTCGTCCGGCGCGCCGAGCCGGCGGCGCTCCGCGCGGCCCTCGTCAACGGCTTCGGTTTCGGCGGCTTTGCCGCCGCGCTCGTGCTGACCCCCGCCTGATCCCATGCGCGTCGGCATCGAGGCCATCAATTTCTACGGGGGCGCGACCGTCCTCGACATCCGGTCCCTCTTCGAGGCCCGCCAGCTGGACCTGCGCCGGTTCGACAACCTGATGCTCCAGCGGAAGTCCGTCGCGCTGCCCTGCGAGGATCCCGTCACCTTTGCGGTGAACGCGGCCCGGCCGCTGGTGGAGGCCCTGACCCCGGCGGAGCGGGCGCGCATCGAGCTGGTGGTCTGCGGCTCGGAGTCCGGCATCGACTTCGGCAAGTCCCTGAGCACCTACGTGCACCATTACCTCGGCCTGGGGCGGACGTGCCGGCTGTTCGAGGTGAAGCAGGCCTGCTACGGCGGCACGGCGGCGCTGCAGACCGCCGTCGGCTTCATCGCGTCGCAGGCCTCGCCGGGGGCGAAGGCGCTCGTCATCGGCACGGACATCGGCCGCGCGACCATCCGGGGCAGCTACGTCGAGCCCTCCCAGGGGGCGGGCGCGGTGGCGATGCTGGTGGGTCAGGAGCCCGCGGTGCTCGAGCTCGATTTCGGGGCCAACGGCTACCACGGCTACGAGGTGATGGACACCTGCCGGCCGGCGGCGGACGTGGAGACGGGCGACTCGGACCTCTCGCTGATCGCGTACCTCGACTGCCTCGAACACAGCTTCGCCGAGTACGCGCGGCGGGTCGAGGGGGCGGACTTCGTCGACACGTTCGATTATCTGGCCTTCCACACCCCCTTTCCCGGGATGGTCAAGGGCGCGCATCGGATGCTGTTGCGCAAGTTGAAGGGCGCGGCGCCCGCGGCGGCCGAGGACGACTTCGCGCGGCGCGTCGTTCCGTCGCTCCGCTACTGCCAAGAGGTGGGCAACATCTATTCCGCCACCGTCTACCTTGCCCTGTGCGGCCTGCTGGACGCGGCAGACCTTTCCGTGCCGCGCCGCCTCGGCCTGTTCTCCTATGGTTCGGGCTGCTGCGGGGAGTTCTTCAGTGGCGTCGCCGGTCCGGAGGCGCGGGCCCGGCTTGGCGCCCTGCGCAAGGCGGAGCACCTCGCGCAGCGGGTCCCGCTCACCCTGCCGCAGTACGAGCAGCTCATCGACGCGGGCCTCGAATGGGTCTTCGGCGTGAAGGACAAGGAGGTCGACCTCACGCCCTACCGCGACCTCTATGACCGGGCGCTGGCCGGCCGCGGCCTCCTCGTGCTGCGCCGGATCCGCGGCTACCATCGCGAGTATGAGTGGAGCTGACGCCCCGCCGCCCGTCCCGCCTGCCCTCGCGACCGTGCGGATCGCCGTCACCGGGCGGCAGGTGGCCCTGCTGCTCGACCGGCCGGAGCGGGCCAACAGCCTCAACGCGGCGCTCGTGCGCGACCTCATCGCCGCCCTCGACTGGGCGGAGGCGCGCCCGGACTGCCGCCTCGTCGTCTTGCGCGGCCATCCGGGTTGTTTCTGTACGGGGATGGACTTCCAGGAGGCGGCCGCCGCGGGCGACGGCGAGCGGCTGCGGATGGAGGATTACATGACCCTGCTGCGCCGGCTGTCGTCGTCGCCCAAGGTCGTGGTGGCGCGGGTCGAGGGCCGGGTGGTCGCGGGCGGCGTGGGCCTGGCCGCGGCGAGCGACCTCGTGTTCGCCACGCCGCGGTCGGAGTTCAGCCTCTCCGAGGCGCTGTGGGGCATTTTGCCGTGCTGCGTCCTGCCGTTCCTGATCCGCCGCACGGGCTTCCAGAAGGCGTACGCGATGACCCTCACCACGCGGCCGGTGGGCGCGGCGGAGGCGGCGGCGATGCATCTGGTGGACGAGGTGACGGAGCAGCCGGACGAGGCGCTGCGGCGGCTGTTGCTGCGCGTCGGGCTGCTGGAGGAGGAGACGATCGTGGAGCTGAAGGCTTACTTCCGGAAGCTGTGGATCCTGACCCCTGAAGTGGAGCGCACGGCGGTGGCGGAGATCGGGCGGCTGGCGGCGAAACCGGCGGTGCGCGCGGCGATCGCGGGCTACGCGACGGACGGCCGGTTCCCGTGGGAGGGCCGGGGATGAGCGCGCCCCGCGTGCGGCTGGAGTGGGGCGGCGACGGCGTGGTCGTCGTGGCGATGGAGGACCGGGCCACCCGCAACTCGCTCACCGCGGAGCTGGGGGACGAGATGGAGGCGGCCTTCGCGGCGATCGCGGCGCGGCCGGAGGCGCGGGTGGTGGTGCTGCACGGCTACGACTCGTACTTCTCCTGCGGCGGGACCCGCGACCAGCTGATCGCGATCGCGGAACGGCGGATGAAGTACACCGACATCGCGTTCTTCGACCTCTGCCGGCGCTGCGACCTGCCGGTGATCGCCGCGCTGCAGGGGCACGCGATCGGGGGCGGCCTGGCGCTCGGGTTGCACGCCGACTTCCAGGTGCTCGGCGAGGAGTGCCTCTACACCGCCAACTTCATGGCCTACGGGTTCACCCCGGGGATGGGCAGCACCTACACCCTCCCGCGCCGCTTCGGGGAGCACCTCGGGTGGGAGATGCTCTTCACCGGCGCGAACTTCCGCGGGGCCGAGCTCCGCGCCCGCGGCGTGCCCGTCCCCGTCCGCCCGCGCGCCGAGGTCGTCCCGCACGCCCTCGCCCTTGCCCGCGCGATGGCTCCCCGGCCCGTCGTCTCCCTCCGCGAGCTCAAGCGCCGCTGGCGCGAGACCACCGAGGCCGGCCTGCGCGAGGCGGTGCGCCGCGAAGTCGAGATGCAGGACATCACGTTCCCGCAACCCGAGGTGCAGGACCGCGTCCGCACGCTTTACCAGGAGTAGCCCGATGACCCCCGCCGCCAACCCGTTCCCGCTCGTCCTTTGCATCAACCTGCGCGACCGCGACGACCGCCGGGCCGAGGTGTGCGCGGAGCTCCGGCGGATCGGCCTGCCCGCAGTGGAATTCTTCCGCGCGGAGCGCTCGGCGGACCGCGACCAGGGGTGCCGCGACTCGCACTTCGCCTGCCTCGGCCGGGTGCTGGCCGCGGGCGTGCCGCAGGCCCTGATCCTCGAGGATGACGTGCTCTTCCAGGGGGACCACGCGGCGAACCTCGCCCGCTGCGCGGAGTTCCTGCGGACGCGGCCGGAGTGCGACTTCCTGCACCTCGGCGGCTTCGTCTTCCGCCGGGCCGGCCGGCCCGCGCCCCACTTCCTGCGCGGCGGCATCCTCACGACGCACGCGTACGTGGTCCGCGCCGGCTGGGCCCGCGAGCTGCTGCGCCGCGGCCAGCATTTCGGGGGGATGTCGATCGACACCCTTTACACCATCCTCAACGGCAACCGCGCCGTGGTGCACGTCGACCCGCTGGCCGCAATCCAGCGGCCCTCCGCGTCGGACGGCACGTGGGACCAGCGCAACGTCTCCGGCGCGGGCTGGCTCGGCCAGGCGATGATCTACACCGCGCTGAGCTGGCGCGAGAAGCTGGCCTTCAGCCGCTTTTCCGTGGCGGAGCGGATCCGGATCGAGAATGGCACCTCGTTCTTCAAGGTCTACCGGCACGTGATGCGCTGGCGCGGCCGCCGGCCTGCGGTGCCGGAGCGCAGTCCCGAGGAGGTCGCCGCCGCCGCCGCGCGCACGGGCACGTTTGAACGGGTGGTCCTCTGATGCCGATGCCCCGGTACTACGTCGGCCTCGCGGCCACCTTCCACGACCCGGCGCTGGCGGTCGTCGATGAGCGCGGCGAGGTCCTCTTCGCTGAGGCGAGCGAGCGCTTCCTTCAGGTGAAGCGCGCCTA
>JBILWD010000321.1:0-4135 GCA_044370095.1 Opitutaceae bacterium
CGGACCCTACCTGCACCGGGAGCGCAAGCGCACCCGCCATCGCTGGCGCCACAGCGACGTCCGCAACGCCCCGGTCTACAAGACCACCTGGGTCGGCCCAGACTACGCCGTCGGCTCCGACCAGGGCGGGCTCCTCCAGCCGATCCAGCAGCACTCCTGGGGCTTGACTTGGGCGGTGCCGGACCCGCGGGGCGTGCACAACACGATCTTCGCCAACCAGCCGTTCTACGGGGCGCAGGAGCTGATGATGTACTTCACTGAGATGCCGGACTGGATGCCCGCCTCGGTGACGTTCCAGGGCAAGCCCACCTACACCAGCGAGGCGAAGCTCCTCGGCGGCTCTCCCTACGAGGAGATCTTCCAGCAAGATGACACGGTCATCGCGCTGCACCGCATCGCCCCGGATGCACCCTTCGTCCAGGTGAACGGCTTCTTCTCCAAGGATCTCTCGCGCGCCGAGGAGGATCCCTCCGGCTGGATCTTCGCGCAGGGTGGCCGTGCCTACCTAGCTTTCCGTCCGCTCGCGCCGTATGAGTGGGTGCCCCTCGAGGGCGGTGGCCGGCGCCTGCGCTCCCCGCACGCGCGCAATGGCGTCATCCTGCAGCCGGCCTCCGCCGCCGACTTCACCTCCTGGGACGCGTTCAAGGCCGCCGTCCGCGCGCTGCCGCTCGAGGTCCGTCTCGATCCCGTCCCGCGGGTCGCGTTCACCACGCTCCGGGGCCGGCGGGTCGAATGCGCCTACGGGGAGCTCCCGCGCGTCGACGGGCGGACGGTGGATCGCGCCGCGGAATGGAAGCTGTTCGCGGGCCCGTATCTCAACGCGGAGGTCGGCAGCCGCCGGCTCGAGCTCACGCACGGGCGCCTGACTCGCGTTCTCGATTTCAACACGCTCACGATCACCGATGCGGTCCGTCCCTGAAAACTTCAGGCTGGCCGCGTTGGCGCTCGCCTTGGGCACCGCCGCCTTCGTCGCGGACGCGGCGCCCGCCCCGACTCCGTCCCCGGACCCGACCCCGGCCGCCGCCGCGCACGCCTTTTTGGAGCGGCTGGCCGATGAGGTGGGACCGCGCCTCACGGGCAGCCCGGGTAACGCGGCCGCGCTCGATCGTCTCGAGGCCGAGTTGCGCGCCGTGGGCCTCGCGCCCGAACGCCAGCCGTTCACTGCGCCGGGATGGATCCGCGGCGACGACGAGGTCGAGGTGCTGGCGCCCTTCGCGCGCCGTCTGCGCGTCGCGGCCCTCGGATTTTCCCAGGCGCACCCGTCGCTCACGGGGGAACTCGTGGACATCGGCCTCGGCCGGCCCGGCGATTACCCAGCGGGGGAACTCCGCGGGCGCGTGGGCCTGCTGGCTTCTGGTTCGCCGTTGCCGGCCTCGGATTACGTCGGCGCGGCGGCCGCCCGCGGGCTCGCGGCGATCCTGTTCATCAACCGCGAGGGCGGGGGCCAGTTGCTCGCGCGCACGGGCTCGCCCGCCGGCCAGCCCCTGCCGCTGCCGGTCTACTCGATCGCGCAGGAGGAGGGCCGCTGGCTCGGGCGCCTCGTGGCGCGCGGGGTCCCGGTGCGCCTGCGCGTCGAGACGCGCTCCCGCTGCGTCCCGGTCGCGACCGCCAACCTCCGCGTCGTCCTGCCCGGGCGTGCCCCCTCGCGGGTGATCGTCGGCGCGCACCTCGACAGCTGGGATCTGGGCCAGGGCGCATTGGATAACGGCATCGGGGTCGCGCAGCTCCTCGCCCTCGCGCGCGCGCTGGTCGGCGTACCTCGCCACCACGCGGTGGAGCTCATCTGGTTCAACGGGGAGGAGCAGGGCCTGCAGGGTTCCCGCCACGCCGCCGCCCTCCTCGGCGCCACGCCGGTCGTCGCGATGCTCAACCTCGATATGATCGGCGTCCCCGTCGCCGTGAACGCCCTGGGGGACGACGCGCTGGTGCCGTTCCTCGAGCGCTGGAACGCCGCGCGCCCCGCGGGGCGCCAGCTGCCGAAGGGCGTCGAGAACACCAACTGGATGGGCAGCGACCACACGCCCTACCAGCTCGCCGGCGTCCGCGCCCTGACCTTCAACGCGCCCCTCCCGCGCGAGGCGGTACGGCATTACCACGACCTCGCGGACACCGTGGACAAGGTGACACCGCAGTTGCTCGAGGAGTCGTCGGCCGTAATCCTCGACCTGGTGCACGCGCTTGCGGACGAGGCCAGGCTCGACCCGGCGCGGCGACCGGCGGCGGAGACGGACGCGCTGTTCACCCGCTTCGGCCTCGACGCGCGTCTCCGGGCCTTCGGGCTGAAGTGAGCGCTTTGACTCCGGCGCGTTTCCCGTCAGGTTCGCCGCGTCCCCGCCCCTTATGCGTCCCCGCTTCCTCCTCCTGCTGGCCACCCTGCTCCTGCCGATGACCTCCCCGCTCCCCGCCGCCGCACCGCAGCTTGAGTCCCTCGTCGTCGGGGGCGGTTGCTTCTGGTGCACCGAGGCCGCCTATGAGCTGCTGCCCGGGGTCAAGAACGTCGTCAGCGGCTACGCCGGCGGGCACGTCCCGAACCCCACCTACGAGCAGATCTCGACCAAGAAGACCGGCCACGCGGAGGTGATCCGCATCGACTACGATCCCGCGGTGGTCTCGCTGGAGCGGCTGCTGGACTACTTCTGGCAGGTGCACAACCCGACGCAGGTCGGCGGCCAGGGGAACGACATCGGGCCGCAGTACCGCTCCGTCATCCTCCACGCGAACGCCGCGCAGAAGGAGGCGGCGGAGCGTTCCCGCGCCCGCGCGGCCGCCACGTTCCGCGATCCCATCACCACGGAGATCGCGCCGCTGGAGCGTTTCTGGGAGGCGGAAGCCTACCACCAAGATTACTTCCGCCGGAATCCCAACGCGGGCTACTGCGCCTACGTGATCGCGCCGAAGGTGAAGAAGCTGAGCGAGCAGTTGTCCAAGGAGAAGCAGCCCTGAGCCGGGCCGCCGCCAGCGTTCCGCGGGTCACGGTGCTCCTGCCGGCCCGGGACGCGGCCGCCACGCTCGCCCGCGCGATCGCCAGCATTCGGGCCCAGACGTTCCCCGACTGGGAACTGCTGGTGGTGGACGACGGCTCTGCAGATGGGAGTGTGGAATTACTCGGGGCGCTCGCTCGCGTTGAGCCGCGCCTGCGGGTGCTACGGCGGCCGCGCGAGGGCCTCGTCTCCGCGCTCAACGCGGGTCTGGCCGCGGCCCGCGGAGAACTGATCGCCCGGATGGACGCGGACGACGAGGCGTTGCCGGACCGCCTCGCGGAGCAGGTGGCGTGGCTCGACGGGCCCGCCGGCCGCGCCTGCGGTCTCGTGAGCTGCCTCGTGGAGCACGCGGGCGACGCGGCCGCGCAGGCGGGTTACGCGCGGCACGTGGCGTGGCTGAACGACCTGCTCACCCCGGAGGCGATGGCGCTCCGCCGGTTCGTCGACGCTCCGGTCGCCCACCCGAGCGTGCTGTTCCGGCGCGAGCTCGTCGCCCGCCACGGCGGTTATCGCGCGGGCGATTTTCCGGAGGATCACGAGCTGTGGCTGCGGTGGATGGACGCGGGGGTGGCGTTTGGCAAGGTGCCCCGGGTGCTCCTGCGGTGGCACGACCTGCCGGGCCGGCTCTCGCGGCGGGATGCCCGCTACGCCAGCGAAGCTTTCTTCCGCCTGAAGGCCGAATGGATTGCCCGCTGGCTCCGGGCCCGGCCCGCCCTGGCGGCCCGTCCGCTCCTCGTTTGGGGCGCGGGTCGGCCGACGCGGCTCCGCGCGGCGACGCTCGCCGCACACGGTTTGCGGCTCGCGGGGTACGTCGACGTTGACCCCGCCAAGGTCACGCCGGCGCTGGGCGGCTCTGGGCCGCCGGTGCTGGCGCCATCGGCGCTACCGCCCGCGGGTGAGGCGTTCGTCCTCGCCTACGTTTCCTCGCCGGGCGCGCGGGACCTGATCGCCGCGGATCTCACCGCCCGCGGTTGGACCGAGGGGAGCGATTTCCTGCTGTGCGCCTAGGCGGCCGCGCGCGGCTCAGCGGAGCTCGCGGAGCAGAAAGGTGTAGGCCAGCGCCTGCATCCGCGCGAGCTGCCGGTTGTCCGCGGCGCCGCCGTGGCCGCCCTCGATGTTCTCGTAGTACAATGCCGGGTGGCCCTGCTCGAGCA
>JBILWD010000322.1:0-4130 GCA_044370095.1 Opitutaceae bacterium
GAACGGCGCGGGCAAGAGCACGCTGATGAAGGTGCTCAGCGGCGCGCATCAGCCGGACGCTGGGGAGATGGCGCTGGCGGGCCGGCCCTACCGCCCCGCCGGCCCGCCCGACGCGCGCCGCCGCGGCGTGGCGATGATCTACCAGGAGCTCACCCTCGCGCCGCACCTGTCCGCCCGGGAAAACATCCTGCTCGGCCTCGAGCCGGCGCGCGCCGGCTGGATCGACGTCACCGCCGCGCGCGCCGCCGCGCGGGACGCGCTCGCCCAGTTGGGCCACGGGGAACTCGATTTGGAGCGCCCCGCCGGCGCCTTTGGCATCGCGGAGCGCCAGATCATCGAGATCGCCCGCGCCCTCGTCGGCCGGCCGGGGGTGCTAATTTTGGACGAGCCTACCAGCAGCCTAACCGGGGCGGATACCGAACGGTTGTTTGCGGTGATCGCCCGTCTGCGGGACCAGGGCGTCAGCATCATCTACATCAGCCACTTTCTTGAGGAGTGCCGGCGCCTCTGCGACCGCTACACCGTGCTCAAGGACGGCGCTTCGGTCGGTTCGGGCCGGATGGCAGAAACCACGCCAGACGCGCTGGTCACGCTGATGACGGGCCGGGAAGTGCGCGACCTGTATCCCCGGAATGCGCGGGCGCCGGGCGCGCCGTTACTCGAAGTGCAGGCGCTGGCGGGCGGGCCCCGCCTGCGCGGGGCGGACTGCGTCGTGCGCGCGGGGGAGATTTTCGGTCTGGCGGGCTTGGTCGGCGCTGGGCGCACCGAACTGCTGCGCGCGGTGTTTGGGCTGGATCCGCGGAACGCGGGCGGGGTGCGGTTCGGCGGGGAGGACGCGGCGGCCCGGCCGGGCGGCTGCTGGGCACAGGGAGTGGGTTTCCTCAGCGAGGATCGCAAGGAGGAGGGCCTGCTCCTCTCGCAGCCGCTCGGCGACAACCTCACGCTCACCAAGCTGGGCGCCTTCAGCCGCGCCGGCTGGATCGACGCCGGGCGCCAGACGGCGGCGGTCGCGCGCTGGATTGAGGCCCTCCGGATCCGCTGCCTCGGGCCCGACCAACCGGTCGGCCAGTTGTCCGGCGGCAACCAGCAGAAGGTGGCCCTCGCGCGGCTGCTGGAGCACCCGGCGCGCATCCTTCTCTTGGATGAACCTACCCGTGGCATCGACGTCGGGAGCAAGGCCGAGATCTACACCCTCATCGGCGAGCTCGCCGCGGCCGGCAAGGCCGTGGTCGTCGCCAGCAGCCACCTGCCCGAGCTCCTCGGCCTCTGCGACACCATCGGCGTGATGTGCCGGGGCTCCCTCGTCGCGGTGCGCCCGCGCGCGGAATGGTCCGAGGCCGAGCTCCTGCGCGTGTCGACCGGCGCCGCCGCCCCTTCCTCCTGATGAACCCCCGCCTGCCCGCCCTGCTCGCCCGCCTCGGCCCCTTCCTCGGCCTGCTGCTGGTGACCGCCCTCTTCGCGCTCCCCGCGGAGACGCGTGAACACTTTCTCTCCTACGCGAACCTCAAGATCGTCCTCACCCAGACCGTCATCGTCGCCCTCGGCGCCCTCGGGATGACGCTCATCATCGTGAGCGGGGGCATCGACCTCTCCGTGGGCTCCAGTATCGCGTGCACCAGCGTCGTCGGGGCCCTCCTCCTGCAGCACGGCTGGGGTCCCGTGCCCGTGGTCTTCGCGATCGTGGGCGCCGGTGCCTGCCTCGGCCTCATCAACGGCCTCTCGATCGCCCTGCTGCGGGTGGTGCCCTTCATCATTACCCTCGGCACCCTCGGCGTGGCGCGCGGGGGCGCCAAGTGGCTCGCCGACAACCAGACGGTCAACTACGAGTCCTCCCCGATCAATGGATGGATGACCACGGCCGATCCGTTCGGCTACGCGCTACCCGCCGGGGTCTGGGTCGCGGCCGGGCTCGCGCTAGTGATGGCAGCGGTACTCCGGCGCACGGTCTTTGGGCGCCACGTCTTTGCGCTGGGCTCGAACGAGGCTGCGGCTCGGCTCTGCGGGGTCGAGACCGCCCGGCTCAAGGTGGCAATTTACGCCGTGGCCGGCGCCACGTTCGGCGCGGCGGGGGTCTTCCAACTCGCCCGGCTGCGGCAGGGGGACCCGACGGTGGCCGTGGGACTCGAACTGGACATCATCGCGGCGGTGATCATCGGCGGTGCCAGCCTCAGCGGGGGCGTGGGCACCGTGCTCGGCTCGATGATCGGCGCGCTCATTATGGCGGTCCTCCGCAACGGTTCCCAGCAGATGGGCTGGCCGACCTACTTCCAGGAGATCATCATCGGCCTGGTCATTATCGTGGCGGTCTTCGTCGACCGGCTGCGGCAGGGCCGCGCGGCCGCCGCCTGAGCCGGCCCGCGGCCCAGGCATTGCCAAGCGGATCAGGCTCACCTAGGGGAAGACGATGCCGTCGCGCCCGCCCTTCCGCCATCCGACCAAGGTCCTGCTGGTCGATGACGAGGCGCTGGTCGCCAGCGCCGTCCGGGCAGCGCTCGCCGACCTGCCCGATCTCGAGTTTCACTTCTGCCAGGACTCGCGGCAGGCCCTGACCGAGGCCCGGCGGCTCGGCCCCACCGTCATCCTACAGGACCTGCTGATGCCGGAGGTCGACGGCCTTGAGCTCCTCCGGCGCTACCGGCAGGACGAGGTCCTGCGCGGGGTCCCGGTGATCGTGGTCTCCGCGAAAGAGGACGCGCGCAGCAAGGCCCTCGCGTTCGAGCTCGGCGCGAGCGACTACCTCGTCAAGCTACCGAACAAGGTTGAGCTGGTCGCGCGCGTGAAGCACCACTCGGGCGCCTGCGTCAGCCGCCGCCAGCGCGACGAGGCGTTCGAGGCCCTGCGCGAGAGCGAGCAGGAGCTGGCCGCCCGCAACGGGGAGCTGGTCGCGCTCAATGCCCGCCTCGAGGAAGCCACCCGGCCGAAGTCCGAGTTCCTCGCCAATATGAGCCACGAGATCCGCACCCCGATGAACGGGGTGATTGGGATGACCGCGCTCCTGCTGGAAACGCCCCTCACCGCCGATCAACGCACCTGCGTGGACACCATCCGCAGCTGCGGCGAGAGCCTCCTCACGATCATCAACGACATCCTCGACTTCTCGAAGATCGAGGCGGGCCGCGTCGAGGTGGAGCAGCACCCCTACGATCTCCGGCAGTGCGTTGAGGACGCCTGCGAGCTCGTCGCCCCACGCGCCGCGGAGAAGGGACTCGACTTGGTCGTCCTCATCGCCCCGGGCACCCCGGAGACGGTCATCGGCGACGGTACCCGCCTCCGCCAGATCCTCGTCAACCTCGCGGTCAACGCGGTGAAGTTTACCCCGCGCGGCCAGGTTGTGGTCGAGGCGCGCGCGGAGCCCGGGCCGGCCCCCGGCGGAGCGACGCTGCGTTTCGCGGTGCAGGACACCGGCATCGGGGTTCCGGCCGACAAGCGCGACCGGCTCTTCCGCTCGTTCTCGCAGGTCGACAGCTCCACGACCCGGCAGTACGGCGGCACCGGCCTAGGCCTCGCGATCTGCAAGCGCCTCGCCGAGCTGCTCGGCGGCGGCATCGGGTTTGACAGCGATGAGGGCAAGGGATCCACGTTCTCGTTCCACGTGCAGGTGCGCCTCGGTGAACCGCAGCGTCCGATCTGGCAGACCGCGACGGATGGGTTGCGCGGCCGGCGGATTCTGGTGGTCGACGACAACGCGGCGCAGCGCCGCCTCGTGCGCGAATGCGCCGGGATCTGGCAGGCCGAGGTGGTGGAGGCCGCCACCGTGGAGGAGGCCGCGGGCCTGCTCGCCCCGGCCGGCGGCCGCGCCCCGGACGCGGTGGTGATCGACGGGGAACTGCTGGGCGCGGATCCCGCCGCCGGGCTGGCCCGTCTGCGTGCCGGGGCGGCTGCGGTGCCGCCCCTCCTTCTTTCTCTTGCGCGTCACCCCCGGGCCGGTGAACCGGGTGCCGGCGGCAGCGAGGTCTTCCTCGTCCGTCCAGTTCGCCCCGCGGTGCTCTACGAGTGCCTGCTCCAACTGCTCGCGGGCGCCACTGGTGCCGCCAGCCGTCCCCCCCGCCCGCTCGCGGCGCAGTTGCCGCTGCGCGTCCTCGTGGCGGACGACAATACGGTTAACCAGATGGTCGTGGTGATGATGTTGA